>JAGCTA010000167.1 GCA_017963875.1 Victivallales bacterium
CCATTCCAGAAGCCGCCCTGCATGTGCGCACAGTCCTCAACCACATACAAATTATGCTTCCTGGCAATCGCCAGCAGTTTCTCTAAATCCGCCATGCTGCCATACAAATGAACGGGAATGATCGCCTTCGTCTTCGGGGTAATCCGCTCTTCCACTGAAACAGGATCCAAGCAGAACGTATCTGCCTCGACATCAGCAAAAACAACTGTCGCGCCGACATAATGAACGGCCATCGCCGTGGCAATCCAGGTCAAGCCTGGGACGATCACTTCGTCGCCAGGCCCGACTCCCAACGCCAGCAACGCGCATTCAAGCGTCACCGTTCCATTTGCCATGAAGATGCCGTGCTGGGCATCATGGGACTCCGCGAATGCCCTTTCAAACGCCTGTTCAGTCTCGCTGTTGAACGACCAGGCCCGTGATAGATACAACTCCTTGATGCGCTCAGCCGTCTCCTCGCTGACAGGTGGCCATGGAATGCCCACAACCGCGTTTGTCGGATAAACAGGTTTGCCGCCATTGATTGCAAGATTGCCCATAAGTAGTTACTCCAGATATTATTGTCTTTATCCAAAGAATTGAAAACCATAGACAACAATATATATCTGACTCTTGCAAACTCAATTCATTAAATGGAAAAATCTGGTAGCAATACCTTCAAATCAGACTCATTTCACGAATATATCCGATGACCATGTGGAGCCGCAGTCGTCAACGACGGAGAAAAACGCCGCAGTCGTATGTTCCGGCAGTTTTCCAGACAACGTGGTACCATTGCAGACGACGGGATACTCACGCCAGTATCTGTCATTCCACAGCCCCGATGCGCGCGTCGCAAGCAACTGCACTCGTGCAATTCCGCGTCCTTCGGACTTCCATTGACATGACAGTGAATTGCCATCCAAGACAGGCGACGTCAAATCAGGCAACGGAAGATTGTTGAGCAATGCATGGGCGAAATCAGGAATGGTTTTGGATTTCCAGCAATTTGTATGATCGTGAACATATCTTATTCTCAATGAACGGCGAACCATTCCCTGAACATCCTTAACGCTCTTTTGCCAAAGGGGAAGTTCAAACACGTCCTCGGCATCCGACAAGAACAGCATCGGCGTCGTGACATTCTTCATGAAATCTGCGGGATTCCACATCTGCTCCCAAAGGCGTATCAGACGATCCTCGCTTGGTGCCCCTGGGCGGTATCCACAACCATACACAGGTATGGCGAAGCGAAAGACATCCGTCAGGCAGGCGACCGCGCAGGTCAGGAAGCCACCCCATGAAATGCCAGTGGCACCAATTTTCGCCGCATCGACTTCTGGCAGAGAACGCAACAATGAGGTTCCACGCAACACGGACGCCACCGCATGGTACATCCACTGTTCATTTGCAGGCAGTTCCGCCTGCGAATAACATCCCCACCCCTTCGGGCCAGACCACTTGTGACGCGGCCAACATTCACGATATGCAAAAGAATCATTCCAAGACGGGATGCCTCCGCATGTGTCCATGGATATGGCCGCATAACCCATTTCATTCCACAGCCGAACCCAGTTGGCGAGCGCAGTCCCGCCACCACCATGAATCAGAACTACTCCAGGCACTGGATGTCGCCGTGACGCTCCTTCAGGCAAACCAATCCACGCGAATATGCGCGTCTCCTTCCCTTTCCACTGCGGCCCCTCGTAAAACAAGGGACGGATATTGCCCTTTGGATAATCAAAAGCCTTGAAAGGCCACCGCCTGGGAACACTTTCCATTTGCTTTTGAACATCAAACCGAAGACTGTACTCTGAACTTTCCATTTGCGCTTCCTTATTATTGTTTCCCTTGCTTTTGGTAAGATTCTAATACATCACATCATCGCACGATTGAAATCAACGCCTCTGAACGCGTTGACCCGTGCTGTTTTTCCCTATGAGAAATCCCCAATAGAAACACTTTCTCCAGAAAGGAAATACTCCTTGATGAAATCACGCGACTGATAAAAGAAATCGCTGTTGTAATTGGAAATGCAATCGCTGGTGGAAGAAGTATATACTCTGAAAAGAGTTTCCACGAGATTTCCATCGCATACATCCTGTATCAGTCTTGCATATACCTTCCCGATATCCCAATACGTAGGTACAGTATATTTGCAAGACGCGACGTTGTCAAAATCTCCTTGCGGTACATGGCACAGATCAATAAAAGTCTCCGCAGTTTTGGCGATCGGTTCACAATGCAGGACTCCAGCATAGGAATAAATATGGGAAACAATCTTTCTGCCTAATAAAGTCACCAAGTCCCCTCGTCTCTGGCGGGTATTCCTTGCCATTAATTCAATCAGACTACATGTAAAAAACAAATCAGAATCATTTTGCTTCATGAATTTCATATCCCTTGAATTTCAGAGTACAGAGAGCATCCTCGGTATGAAAACAAATCTGATGCGTCGGTTTCTTGAATTTTGCCAATGCCCAAAATGCTTCTCGTGAAATATTACCATCGACAAAGTCCTGAACATAATTAAATACTGTATCGTTTGCCATCGGCCCCTCCACAATATCGAAATCATGTGTTCCCCCCATTCTTGAATTGGCTATGAAGTCAAGCCATTCATCCGTCATATTCTCAAAATGCTTAATCTTCAGATTCGGAGTTTCAATATAAACGAATTCGTTGACATAACCGATCATAGGGAAACGAGTAGCCCAACGAATAGCCTGTTCCTTCATGGCCGTGCAATAGAAGCCCGTGGAAAAATCCTTACAATATTTTGTCCGCCTGATTTCAGGATGTTCCACTATTTGCTGGCTGCCATGATAGATGATATGCTGTTCCATAATTCAACCTCCTACGAATGTCTATGACGCCATTTGCTGTTCATATCAAGTTGCATCTGAAGTTTAAACCACATTCACTGCCTCTCAGACACGAGAAAACGACATCATGACACATATAAACATTAGCCTTTCCCAACGATTTGTCAAACAAAATGCCATGGAACGATAGATGTCGGAGAATTTGAAAAACAACGCCTTTATGCTAGATTTTAGTTGGAAGCCACGAGACCAAATTCCCCCATGCAGGAACCTAATTCACTATATTCTGACGAAACGACTGATAACATAAGTTTCAATATATCTAATCTCCGCCATGCCTCTCATTGAAAAATCCAGTTACAAAGCACCACCGTTTCCGCTGTGTTGCAGCCATATACAGACTATTCTACCATCCTATCTTAGGCATGAAAGCATTCCCTCCAACTGGGAACGTGAAGAATTCCACACGCCCGACG
The DNA here is from genome assembly GCA_017963875.1 of Victivallales bacterium. The sequence goes on from JAGCTA010000167.1 coordinate 3,281, forward strand.
ATGACATCCTGCTGCTTGACTGGGCGCGCGTCGGTTCGGATAAACTGCTCATCATCAGCCATGGACTATGCGGCAGTTCCCACCGTCACTATGCACTTTCGCTCGTTCATGCCTTCAACAAGGCTGGCTGGGATGTCCTTGCATGGAACTTCCGAGGGACAGGCGGTTCACCAGGCACAAAACTCAAATACACGACGCAAAATTCAACCGAAGAACTGGATTGGCTGACGCGCCATGCTATCAGCACCAGCGGCTATCGGAACATCGCATTCTCGGGCTACAGTATGGGAGGAAACCTCTCTGCACTCTATCTGGCTCGGGATGCAGAGACACTGCCGCCCGAAGTCTGCGGCGGCGTGGTATTCTGCGCCACGACAGATATCCTGACAAGCAACAAGATGTTCCACACAGGCATGGGCAAACGCTACGCCAAGCATTTCCTGAAGGACATGGTCGCCATGATCAAGCGCAAGGCCGCTGAATTCCCAGGTCAACTCAATACAGACGGCATTGAGAATTTCACGACATTCGAGGAATTCGATGACCGTTTCACCGCGCCTTATCTTGGTCTGAAAGACCATGAGGACTACTACCGCACCGCATCGGCCTGCCACTTCTTTCCACGCCTGAAAGTTCCTCTGCTGATGGTCGCTCCGAAAAATGACCCTTTCCTTGCGGGCGAGTGTTATCCTGTCGAAGAGGCGAAGCGAAATCCGAATCTCTACCTTGAAATGCCCGCCAGTGGAGGCCATTGCGGCTTTATCTCGCTTTATGACGACATTTGGTGGCCCGCAAAACGCGCCGTAGAATTCATGCAGCAATGTCTGGAGACCCAGACGCCCCAAAAACAAGCCTGAACCCATGTTCGGACAAATTCAATACATCATTCACAGGAGAAAAACAACATGAAAAAGTACATCTGCGAAGTCTGCGACTATGTCTATGACCCTGAACAAGGCGACCCCGAACACAACATCCCCGCTGGCACGCCATTCGAGGATTTGCCAGACGATTGGACCTGCCCGCTCTGCGGCGTCGGCAAAGAGAATTTCAAGCCAGAAGAATAACCTGAATCCGTGAAGTGCCGAATGGCGAGGCGATTTCTAGGAGAGTTGAGGGCGCATCTACGACATAAGTGCTTGTCTCGCCGCAACCTTTGGCGAAGGCAGAAGATTTGACAACGAAATCGACCGTCAGGCGGAACTTCACTGATTTAGTAATAACTCATAGTCAAAGGGAGATCCTTGCAATGCAGTTCAAGACGCTGGTACGTCCCGAACATCTCAACCACAATGGCTGCCTGTTTGGCGGCTACATGCTCCTCTGGGTCGATGAATTCGCATACATCGCTGCCTTGGAGGAGTTTCCAGATGGTCGTTTTGTCACACGCGCCATTGAGGCGGCGTCTTTTACGCAAAGCGTCATCAATGGCGACGTTTTGACATTCGATGTCACGCGCGTGAAAACTGGCACCACATCAGTCACCTATTCAGTCGATGTCACGGCAATGGAGGTGCCGTCTGGCGACAGGCACAACGTTTTTCGAACCAACGTGACAATGTGCAATACAGACGGATATGGCAACAAGGCTCCTCTGCCCGCAGGCATTGCGCATTGAATAATACGACAACTACAGTTCGTTCTGAGTTCGCATGATGACTTCCTTGCGCATGCCTGATGACAGACGGGCGAAGAAATCAGAGTAGCCGCCGATTCTCACAAGGAGGTCTGGATAATTCTCAGGGTGCTTGTCCGCATCGACAAGCACCTCTGGATCAACCACATTGATTTGCGTTTCAAAGCCGCCCTGCTTGATGAATGTCTTTATCAGCGCAAGAAGTTTTCCTCTGGCTTCAGAATTCTCAAAGCATGACTTGCTGAACTTCATGTTGAACGCGCTGCCGCCAACGAGCGGCGTATGATTCCATGATGTCACAGAACGGATGGCCGTCGTCGGCCCAAATGTCTCCCTACCTTGCGCAGGTCCTGCTCCGTCGGCAAACGGGAAGCCCGCCTTCCGACCATCGGGCGTCGCACAGGTTTTTGCGCCCAGGCGCTGATGCATTTCCCAGCAGAATGTTCCTGGAATCCATGGCGAATCATTTGGGAAAAAGCGATATTTTGCCAATTCGGCACGGATAAATTCCATCAGCGGAGTAATCAGCGAGTCCACTTCAGAAGCCCCCTGACCATACTTCGGGCAACACTTGAGGAACTCCAGACGGAGAGTCTCGGCGTCCTTGAAATCCTCTTCGCAATGGCGGCGTAATTCCAAAAGCGTCAGACGACGTTTCTCAAAGACCTCCCGACGGATGACGGTCAAGGAATCCACAAGATTCGCCAAACCGACAAAGGAACACTCAATCCAGTTGTACCGTGCGCCGCCGCATTCAATATCAAGCCCTTTCATCAGGCAATCGGCAGTCAGAAGACTCAGCAACGGACGCCTCATCCGTTTGGCGCGGTCTGCACGATTAATGGCATTGCCCTCGCTTGCCTCACGGATTTTATCCGCCAGATGACGATGATAGGACTCCATCAATTCCTCGTATGACAAATAATCGCTATCCATTGAATCCAATAATATCTGATTCAGATTGAAATATGGACTGGCGACATAGACATTTGACTGCCCAACGGGTGTGATTTCCACACAGGTCGAATTGATGTAATTCCCTGACATTTCATGCGGTACGCCATAACTCTCCAGTCCCTTGCGAATCGTGTCATCGCCAAAGAAAGCAGGGTTTGGGTTGCCCTCGGAAACAATTGAAACCGCCAGTTCCATCAGGTCGTCGGGAGTCCGCTCATTGACGCAGACACCGACTGTTGGATACGGCAGACGGCTGAGCCTTGTCGCCTCCAAACAGGCGTATGAGATTTCATTTGCAGGAGTCTCGCCGCAAACCATCACGCCGTATGCCAATCCCCAAGTGCAGTTGTAGTTGATGATCATATAAAAGAATCCAATCAGCCAGACCATTTCGTCATGCGATTCCACAGGCAGGAACCGTGCCAGCGTCCTGTCAAGGCGCCCTGGATTGATCAGATATGCGCGCTCCCCTTTCTCAATCGCTATCTGCACAAAAAGAATGAGCTGGAGTCCCTCGTGAAATGTCTCGGGAGGACGATGCCGCAACTTACGGCAAATATCCGCAACCTTATGGTTCCCAGCGAGTTCCGCCGCATCTTCCGCATGTCCAATCATCGCCTCCAGGCCATCAAGAGCCGCCATCATATTGTCATGCAATGGCATGGATGAACGTCTGCGGGCGGCTTCCACTTCTTCGCGCAGGCCGTCCAGTCCCAAATTGAGAATCTTGTCATAATCGGGGGCGCAATGGCCTGACTGTCCCGACGAGGCTCCCCACTTGATTTCATGCGTTTTGAAGTATTCGCGCGCCTCCTGCCGCAATTCAGGCGTCACGCCTTCCGACACGTCCAGCCGCCCGACCAGCGGTTCCCCCTTCAGGCACTTGAACCGCATGGCCTTCAGCTTTTCCTTAAGCATAACGCCCATGCAGCGTTCGTCCTCAAGCATCTCCTTGTCAAACGTCAGATACGTCCGATATTCAACGGGGCGGTCATTGACACACTCCTCATAAGCATTCTGATGCCGTGGAGACGCGATGGCTTCCTGCCGAAGTTGTTCAAGCAACTGGAGATTCATACGTTTCACCATTTTTACTTTGCCACAAAAAACGCCTTATTGACGATTTTTCTATAAGTTACGTCACAAATGAACCTTACAATGACACACACCATCGCAACGTATCCATTAGACTCCTTTTAAGAATGAAACAGGAGTGTCAGACTGCTCCGATGGCCTTGGCCAGTATTCGCTCTTGCCTTCTGACCTCCTCAACAAGCCTGTATGA
>JAGCTA010000168.1 GCA_017963875.1 Victivallales bacterium
AATGGCATTGCAGCTGTACACGCTGAGAAACGAAGGGCAGAAGATGGGCATGGACTACGTCCTCAAAGCCGTCTCCGACATGGGCTACATGGGCGTCGAACCCGCTGGATTCTATGACATGACTCCAGAGCAATTCGCTGAAGCCTGCCAGAAATACAACCTCGAAATCGTTTCCGCACACATGCCCCTCGACCTGAAGAACGCCAAGGAAACCATCAAGACAGCAAAAAAACTCGGGCTGAAGCACCTCATCTGCGGATATGGCAAAGACGCCTTCAAGGACCTCAAGGCAATCAAGGCAACAGCAAAACTCGTCAACCAACTGTGCGACATCTGCGCTGACAACGGCATGAAACTCGTCCAGCATAACCACGCCCATGAGTTTGAGAAACTCAACGGCAAACTCAAATACGACATCTACAGCGAACTCTGCCCCAAGGTCTTCTTCCAACTCGACATCTATTGGGCGACCAACTATTTCGCCAACAACGAGGTTGAAATGATGGAGCGTTTCCATGACCGCATCGCCCTGCTCCACCTGAAGGACGGTGTCGGCACAGGGCAAATCCACATGCGCCCGCTCGGCGACGGCAACCTCGACATCCCTGGCATCTGCGAAGTCTGCCCTGATTCCATCGACAACATCATCGTCGAGCTGGACGCGACACCCATCAACCAGTTGCTTGCTGTTCAGTACAGTTATGACTACATGACTGCCAACGGCCTCGCCATCGGCTACAAATAACCGTTACAAGGGAAGACGCATTATGCTCAAGAAATCTATATTCACCGTTCTGCTGGCCTGCGTTGCCACGTTTGTGTTCAGTTCATGTGCGAGTACTCCCAAGCAGGAGTCTACTGCAGCACCTCAAGTTGCACCACAACAAGTTGCGCCACAGCCTCCCAAGCCCGTCGATTTCAACTGCAAGTTTGCTGAAGGTGGCTGGAACTCCGCTGACTGGAAACTGGTCAAGAGCCCACGCTTCCCGCAGCGCGGTGGCTGGGTACAGGAGGCTGACCACATCCGCAACCGTGTCCCCGAAGGCTATGCCCCCAAGGACATCGAGGCGAAGGACGCCGATGCAAAATTGGCGGCACGTAAACTGCTTCAGGGAAAACTGAATCCAGAAACCTATTGCGCGATGGTCATGAAAGACCCTGTAACGGGAAATCTCGAATTCTCCGCAACCATGGCTTTCGACTACCTGATGGCTCCTGAACTTGTCATCGCCAATGATATTGGCGCAGCCGAAGACGGCTACCCCGAATTCCGCGAACATTGGGAAATCGTCCTCTTCAATGAAGGCGTCAATGTCTGGCATCATGAAATCAAGGACGGCAAGCCATTCTGGCGCAAGGCGTCTTTTATCCGTGTGCCGTTCGAGGCAAACAAACCCTATAAAGTAACGGGCACGATCCGCTTCACCGCCAAATGCCCCGATCTGACAATCGTCTGCAGCGATCCTGCGAAGCCTGACGTACCATTGGCTAAGTTCGGTTGCATGCTACCGACACTTTCCAAGACCTTCTCTGCTGGCGTCATCGCCTGCGAGGGCATCAACATGTTCTACGACTTCAGCGCAAAATCCATCAAATGATTTGCACATAAAGTCCATCATCTTCAGGCGACCGACGGCAGTGCCTTCGGCCGCCTGATATGTATTCCTAACATATTCCTAACAATTAAATCTTGCTGAAAAATGAAAAAAGCCATTATTGCTGCACTTCTTGTCTCGTTCACTGCCATCGCCATGGACATCAAGACGATATATCATCCTGCTGGCGACCTTGGGCCAATGGACAAATACGCCTTGCAAGAACTCATTGAGCATCTTGAAAAAACACTCGGACACAAAATTCCATGCTCTGCTGAACCAGCCATCGCCACAAAAGACGCCATCTATTTCGGGCATACAAAGTTCGCTGCTGCAAACAACATTGATTTCAGTTCGTTCAAGCAAGAAGAATGGCTTGTAAAGGCAGTTAATGGCACAATCATTCTTAGTGGACACCGCATCCACGGCAACCTCTATGCCGTCTATGAATTTCTGGAACGCTTCGCCGACATTGACTGGCTTGACGAGCACACCACATTCATCCCGTCGCTTACAGAGATTCCTGTGCCAGAAGGCATGGAACTTCGCGGCGCGCCATCCTTGGCGTTCAGAGGTATCTACACTTATAAGCCCCATGACGACCATGTCAATATCTTCAAACTCCGCAATCGAGAGAACATCTTCTGGGAGAAGCCAGAACGACGCATCCACGACATCGGATTCCGTCCCGTTCTTGGTCGTCCCCGCCCTCTCAACACTTTCTTCTTCTATGTGAACGATTGGCCCAAAGAAGGCTTTGAGCAGTTCTACTCCCAGAACAAAGAAGGCAAACGTCTCCGTCCTAAAAATGAATCTGGACCTGGGCAGATTTGCTTCTCAAACAAAGACTGTCAGGACAAGTTCGCCAATCAAATGATCGAGTACATCAAAAAGGACAGGGAGGAATTCCCAACTGACTATCCGCTGCTCTACAATCTCTCAGCAAATGATTGCAAAGATACCTGCTATTGTGACAACTGCCAGGCTCTCGCCCAAAAGTACGGCGCACAATCAGGCGCAATGCTGGAGTTCGTCAACGCCGTTGCAAAAAAGGTCGAAAAAGTCTATCCTGACATCACAATCCAGACATCCGCATATTTGCTTTTCGAGGAGACACCGACTGGAATCGGAGTCAACAAAAACGTCGCCGTCAGGAACTCACTCCATCCCCTTGGGACTGGCATGGACACCATGCGCTCCATCAATGACCCCGTAAACAAGAGCACTCTCAGCGAACTAGAAAAGTGGTCGCGTCTAGGAAAGATACAGATTTGGAACTACTGGGTGTTATACGGAAACCCATTCCAAGCCAATTCATGCATCGTGAATATTGATGCAATCCATGACAACATCAGGACATACCGCCGTCTCGGCGCAGATTATGTCTTCAGCGAATGCGAGTACCCTGAAACGACCACCTTCCATCCGCTCCGCGTGTGGTTTGGATACAAAATCCTCAACGACGTAAATGCCGACAAAGAAGTGCTTCTGAAGAGATTCTTCAAAAAATACTATGGCCCCGCCGAGCCATTCATGCGTGAATACTATGATTATCTATGCAAACGCCAGCCCGAGGCGAAACGCCTCGACTGCAGAAATATATTTCGCAAGAGTTACATCGACCAGGATTTCTTCGTCCACTGCCTACCGCTTCTTGAAAAGGCCCGCGCAGCCATCAAGGACAATGCGCTTTGCACTTCCCATGTCCTGAACGAGGCTCTGCCTCTTGAAATTGCGGCCATCACATACGCACCGAGCGCGAATCCCGTCATCCCCTCAAAGAAAGATATCCTTCAAAACATTCGCAACAACTGGGAAGCGGTAATCGACTACTATTATGGCAAAACATATTCTGCGACTGTTTATCTGAACAAAATCCCCCTTCGACAGGCAGTCGATAACTTCATGGTCTTGAATCAACTGCCCGTCAGTGGTGCCAAGTATCCTGTCCCGCCTGAGGCCGTAGGTAAAACCGTCTATGAAATCACCTATAAAGATTTCAACAAACTCTCCGAAATGGCACGATATGGCCTGAGACTTGTCAATGACAGTGACAGTCCGACAGGAAAGGCGATGTGCATCGCAAAGGAGGCTCTTGGTGGCGACAATTTCCACAATGATATCCTGACTGCTGGCTTCCAGGACCGCTCCGTCATGAAAGGCTTCCACTCATACGAGTTCAAACGCGACAAACTACCACAGGACGAGAAATACCACTTCCATCGCATCGGCACTGTTGATCTTCACGTCCATTCTCTGTTCTGGATGCATCGCACATGGTACATCCAACAGGATTTCAGCAATTTCTTCAAACGGGGAGAAGACAATCAATACGATGTCTATGTGTCTGTGAAATTCACTGGCCCTGCTTACGTCAAGGATTCGACAAAGGAGAATGCAATTTCCATAGACCGTTTCCTCCTCATACCAAATCAAAAGAAAGAACACTTAGAATAGAATAATACAACCATCTGCCACGTCCAAAAAGGAAAAGAACATGAACAAGACCTTCTTCGCCGCATGCCTCCTCCTGCCATTCATTGTACTGTCCCAGGCGACTGAATCTGCTTTCCATCTCGAAATCGCCAGCAAACGCCTTGTGCCTGAACGCTCTTCCAGCCAGTTGCTGATGCTTGATTTCGCAAATTCAGATGCTAAATGGGATACCATTGATAACCATGAAGACAAACTCATCGTCGGATACGGCGAGAAAAACGGTCAACGCGGATTCTTCCTTGAAGGCCCACAGAAATATGACAAGACGAAAAAGCACCCGATGGACACGGCATGGCAAGTGAAATCCGCCAAATTTCCCGTCAAGGGCATCACACAACTCAAAGGTCACATTGACTTCTATTCCAATGGTCTTTTTGGCAGATTCGTCCCATTCAACGAATCATACGTCAACTCTGTCTACTGGTTCGCCAATGACGGCACGCCGCTTGGCAGGACGGCTTTTTCCGTTACGATCATAAAAGCAGGACACACGCCGATTGACTTCTTCATTCCCGTTCCCGAAAAAGCCACAGAGGCACTTCTCGCAGTTGGAGCCGACAATCCAAACATTAGTAAGAATTCCTCCATCGTCATTGCCTCCGCTTCCATCAAAGGCTCGAGCAATGACACACTGTGCTTGACGGATGCTGAAGCCGTCCTTCCGCCTGTCCGCTATGATGCCAATGCACCGCTTTGCACTGTCAAGGCCGAGACGCCTGACGGTTCGGCCATTGTCCCAGAAGTGGCCTTCGCACAGGATGCCAACGGCATCCCGACAACGTTTTCTCCCTTCGCTCCCATGGACGCCCCTGTTCCCGCGAACACCGCATGGGTCAAATGCCGCTTGAAATTCAATTCAGACGGCAGAGCATGTCCAAAACTTGACAGCGTCACCGTCTGCCGCAAGACCTTCTCCGACTGGATTGCTCTAGAATGCCAGAAGGCACCCGTTGTCAAGCGCATTTCCAAATCGCCGTCAGCAGACCCGACCCAGCCGCTGGTCTTCGCCGTCACACACGAATTCCCCGTCAACTGGCAAACACTCAACGCCATCATCGACGGCAAGGACATCACCGCCGCACTAAAAGGAGCGCAACCCTCTGAAGACACCTATGGCATGACATTCACCTACGCCCCTGCGGAGCCGTTCGCGATGAAAACCGTCTACAAGGCCGTCATCACCGTCAAGGACATCTACGGAAACCCCACAACCAAGTCGCTGTACTTCATATTTGACGAACCGCTCGATAAATGCGTCATCTCCATGCGCGACGACGGCCAGATGCATCT
>JAGCTA010000169.1 GCA_017963875.1 Victivallales bacterium
GAGGTCTCGAAGGCGCGACTGCGCGTGTCCCTTGCAGACGCATCTCCGTCACGCGAGTATTTCCAGGCGAACCCCTCGTTTGAGTTGGTGTACGCGGGCTTCGTGGGTGGTGACACGGTCGCCTCGCTGCGGCTGCCTCCGACGACATCGACGACGGCGACGCTGACGAGCGTTCCAGGAACGTACCCCGTCTCCGTCGGCGGTGGCGTCGACGACAACTACGAGTTCGTCACGACGGGCGGGATGCTGACGGTGACCAGAGGCACGCCTGTGCTTGTCGGCGAGGTGACGGCCTCGGATATCGTATATGGCGAACCCCTTTCAGCGGCGGTTCTGTCTGGCGATTTCGTCCAGACGGAAGGCCGAGCCCCCGTGGTTGGTAGTCTTGCCTGGAAGACACCCGAAACGACAGTCCGCCACTGCGGGACGTATTCCCGCGAGTGGGTTTTCACGCCCGCGAGCGAGTGCTTCAAGACCGTATCAGGGACTGCGGACATCAGGGTCGTCCGCCGTCCCGTGACGATCGAGGCAGTGGATATTTCAAAACTTCAGGGAGAGGCGGATCCAGAACTTATGTGGACGTTCGCCTCCGGCAGCCTTGTGGGCGGTGACACGGTTGCAGGCACTCTGACCCGCGAGTCGGGCGAGGCCCCGGGCGAGTATGCCATCGTGCGTGGGACGCTCTCGCTGTCCGCCGACTACGCCGTGCTCTTCGAGCCGGGCGTGTTCACCATTGAGGCCGTGTGGCTGACTGAAGGCGATGTGGTCGCCGAGGCTGGCGGCATCACCTACGGGCAGACGCTGGGAGATGCACCCCTTGCGGTTTCGGCGGTCCATCCCGCGACGGGCGCGGAACTCCCTGGAACGGTCGCGTGGGACGAGCCGTCGCTGAGACCCGACGCGGGCATCGGCGAGTTCTCGTGGACGTTCACGCCCGATCCGTCCAGCGGCCTGCCGCCGTTCCATGGAACAGCGGTCGTGGAAGTCTCGAAGGCTCGACTGCGCGTATCTCTTGCCGATGCATCTCCGTCACGTGAATACTTTTGTGAAGACCCTTCCTTTGATCTTGTGTATTCGGGCTTTGTCAGAGGTGACACGGTCGCCTCGCTGCGGCTGCCTCCGACGGCCTCGACGACGGCGACGCTGACAAGCGCACTAGGAGAGTACCCGATTGTTGTCGGCGGAGGTGTTGACGACAATTACGAGTTCGTCACGACGGGTGGGACGTTGACTGTGATACCAGCCACACCTGTTCTTTTTGGCGAAGTCATGACAACACCTTTGATTTACGGTCAAATGTTAAGGGAATCCACGATATCAGGCTATTTTGTTCATCCTGAATCCCTTGCATTTGTTCCTGGAATTCTTTCCTGGAAAAACATGGACAATCGAAAGCCTGCGAGTGGAGAGTATTCACGTGAATGGACATTCACCCCGATTAGCAACGTTTTCAATAAAGTGACGGGGACAGCAACCATTGTCGTTGATAAAGCACCCTTGACGATATCCGCTAATAGCGTGGATGTTCTGCTTGGCGGACCCATGCCAGAATTTACGTTGTCATTCAAGGGGTTGATCAATGGTGAGGAGCCATCTGATCCAAGTGTAATCACACGACTTCCGTCAATTAGTTGTGACGCAGTTGATACTAGTCAGGAAGGAGTATATGAAATTCATCTCGCAGGGGGAAGTGCACCAAATTATGCCATAACCCTAGTTGATGGAACCATGACTGTACAATTGCCTGCCCCATTTGTCCACAACATGGGAGTTGTCCACACAATATACGGAAATTTGCTGGGGAGCACAGAGATAATAGATCGTCCAGAACTTGAACACGACTATATATGCGACATTCCCTTTATCTACATTACCAACTCATACCCAATGTATAAAAAATACATCAACAGCAATTATATGATGGATGATCCTGGTGATTATGAACCAGATTATGCGTATTTTACCCATCCTGTGACAGGAGAATGTGTCTCTGGTGTTCTTGATTGGGAATTTGGCGATATTCTGCTTCCAGTAGGAACGTATGATGGATTTATCTGGACGTTTACTCCATTCCCAGGTCAGGGAGTCGGTCAAATTTCTGGAACATCCACTGTTGTTGTTGAGCGCAGACCCGTCAGGGTATTCGGAACAGAACAGATGTTCTATGCGGGGCAGAGAATTCCTGAATCAGTACTTGATGTGTGGTATTATCGGAGAGAAGACGTCATTGAAGAACCTCCGTGTTCTGGACGTCTTCATATAAGTGCTAATCTAAGGAATCCAAGCGTAGGTGTATATCTGTATTACACCTATGAAATTTCATTAGGCAATAACTATATTGCAGTCATGGATTTCGATGGTCCTAGGCTGACTGTAAGTTCTGAGAGTGTTCTTTTGAAACCCAGATCAGCGTTTATTCGAACAGGAGAATCTGAACCAACAAGACTAAACTATTCGCTTTCATATTCAAGCGGGATCGATACAAGCAAAATCAGCGTGGATTTCACGCGTGAACCAGGTACAGCCGTGGGAAAATACCGTTATATCATCAACAGTATCAGTTATCCTCCATCGCCAGGATTAATTGTAGAAGATACGGAAAATCCAGCCTACCTTTATATCTCATCGACATATGGAAGCGTTGCAATTGATTCATACACAATTAATTATGGAGACGGATTGCCAAAACCAAGTTATACTCTGAACAATGTGAATAGAAGTGATGTCAGTGGGACACCAGTTATTCTTGGAACGCCTGAATTGCCAGGGACATATATTATCAGCGGCAGTTCGCTGACCATTACTGCCACTCCTGCTCCAACGGTATTTGATGGAATCCTGACTATTACAAGGCGTCCTGTGATGCTTAGCACAGGAACAGTTTACAAACAGCGGGGGCAAACTGACCCGATACCCAGTATCATTGTTGCTGATGGAATCAAACTTCCAGACGGGGCAATTTCGGGAAATCCAATCAGGCAGGCAGGAGAAAGACCAGGAGTCTATAAGTATCTGCCAAACGAAACGATGCAGAATAATCCTTTGTATGAGTTCTCTTTTTCAGAAGACAGCGTTCTGGTCATTTGCGGCAATACGAGTGAACAGTGGGAGATTAGTGATGTGAAGGCAACCAATGCCGTTTACGGGAATCCATTGAAGGAAACAGTCGTGAGCGGTACTGTGCGGAATGCATCGACAGGCGAAGAGGTATCTGGTCATTGGGCCTGGGTAACACCTGATGTCCCAGTTACTGAGGATAATCAGGAATACGATGCTGTATTCATATCTGATAATACTCAACTGAAACCTTCAAATCCAGTGAAAGTTCGTGTAGCCGTCATGCCACGTTATCTTGTCATATTAATCCACAGCCATACCATTCAATGGGGGGATGATTTGCCTGAACTTACATACGAGATTGTCAGTGGGGCTTTATATGGAACTGACCATTTTACAGGAAGCCTGAAGGCGTATAAGGTCAATGAGTGGCTGTATCACATTATTCAGGGGAGTCTTAGCATATCGGGTGGAATGTACGACTTGACAATCGTCAATTCAGCCGAGCAGATTCCATCGATATATGTAGATAGACGTCGGATGACTGTGGCTGCATTGAATACAGCAAAGATTGAGGGAAGCAATGATCCAGACTGTCTGTATCGGATAACAGCAGGAAGCCTTGCTGAAGGGGATTCAGTCACAGACATAACTTTTTCTCGCGAATCCGGTGAGGCTCCTGGGAATTATGCACTTGCGATTAGCAGCATTTCCACGGCCCTTTCACCAGACATGAATTGCTACGATGTGACATTTGTAGATGGCACCCTTTCCGTTGTTGGCAATCAGCGTTCCATACCTTCTGCCCAACGCTCAAAGATCATTGTCAATGATTTTTGGAAAAATGGGATAAGCATCGGTGAGCCTGTCATTTGGGAAGACGAAGAATATGTCTATGGTGTCAACGCGTTTAGTAATCTTGAACATGCGATTTCCAGCGTGGAGGACAATGGGGTCATTTTCATCGCGCCAGGGGAGTATTCTGCTTCAAATGGGCTATGGATGATTGACAAGCCGCTTTCCTTTATTGGTGACGACCATGGGGATTCCGATGATGAGATTGTATTGCTTGGAACGATGAAGACCACTGGTTCAAACGTACAAAAACTGCTAATTTCAAATGTGGCGATTGCATCGGCGGATGATTTGCTTCCAGCGTTGCAGATTGCTGATGGAGCAGGGGCAGTGTTTGTGCTTGACTGCCAGATAATAGGCAGTTCGAATGCGATATCCATCGGTTGTCATACCATGGGTGTCAACTTCATATACAATGACATCAGTGCAGAGGGGGATTGCATTTTATGTCAACCTCATAATGGTCAGATACCTGTGATACCCTTGACGCTTGTATGCAATTCCTTCATGGGTGCATCGGTAATTCAGGCACAGGGGTTTCCAGTTATCGCATCATCGAATATACTGAATAACATGAGTGTCTATGCCATTGGAAACTGACGGAATAGTGTTCATGATAGGCGATTTGCCTTGAAATCGCCTATAAAAACAATATTTTATCAACCTGAATCCGTGAAAAAGGAATCTGTTGGTTGGCATCGCTGACGATTGGAAGTTGGTTGGATGAACAAATTGAACCATGCCTTCCAATCATGGAAGCCGTTTGCCTGTCAACATGAGATAACCTTTTCACCGATTCAGGTTTTCGTATTTTGTGTACTTGGGGTTGATGATACATCAAGGAAAACTGAAATGAGTAATGTAAGAGATTATGGTGCAGTTGGAAATGGAATTGTGAAGGACACTCGAGCAATACAGGCGGCTATTGATGCGGGGGGCATTGTCACATTTACTCCAGGGGTGTATCTTACTGGAACCCTGTATCTGCATAGCAATAGTTATCTGGAAATCCAGGCTGGGGCAGTCATTCTTGGAAGCCCAGACATGGAGGATTACAACGCTGCGGATTTTGTTCAGCAGAACGTTGCCAGCAAAGCGGAAGTTACCTCTGGGGGACATCTGATTGTTGCCGTCGAATGTGAAAATGTCACATTGACAGGTGGTGGGGGCATTGATGGGAATCAGCCCGCATTTGTCAATGAGGTCAACGAGGCTGCGCCATTTATGTACAAAAGGTCAATGCGTCCCGCGCAAATGATTTTCTTTTGCGAGTGCACAAATGTCCATGTCAGCAACCTTGTGCTTCGTAATTCACCATACTGGACTTGCTTTCTACATGGTTGCGAGGAAGTAACTATTACAGGACTCCATATCCATTCCCATGCCATGGTATTGAACGATGATGGAATTGACATTGACTGTTGCCGTCGGGTGACCATTTCCGATTGCATCATTGATACGGGTGATGATTCCATTACATTGCGGGGCAGTGATGTTCGTCTGAAGAAAAAACGTGCCTGTGAATATATCGTTGTCAATAACTGTGTTCTGACAAGCCGATATGCCAATGCGATACGGGTAGGGGTCGGCAATGGCGTTATTCGATGCGCATCGTTTAACAATATTGTCATTACAGGCTATCGCACTGCGATTTCCATCGTTTCCAACTGGAGCAATGATCCCAAAAGCAGCAAGGGAGTCGATATCAGTGAAATAGATTTTTCCAACATCCATTCGACAGCGAGGCGTTTCCTGAATCTGAAACTGGATAATCTAAGTGACGGCGAAGCGAAGACTTCAGCAACCATTAAGGACATAAGTATTCGCAATGTCCGCGGGACAATGGAGTTGAACAATACTGTCCGAGGAAATGGAATAGGAATGGTTTCTGGTATCACATTGGATGACATACGTCTAACCAATTTTGGAAAAGGGACGGCATCAGATAAGGATTTCAAGGGGGCATGGGGGCATGTGTCCACGGATGCATCATACGAAATAAGCAATGCTAAGGACGTCATTATACGAAATTGCAAAGTCGTCTATCCTGAAGACTCAAAGGGCTGGGCATGTGATTGTCGAATTACCGATGCAGATGTGTCATTTGAGAATACGACATTCAATTGTCAGAAATGATAAAAACATAATGCTCTGAGGGCGAAAAAGATGAGCAGAAAATTATTTCTTGTTTTGTTGGTCTTTGCTTGTACTTTTTATCTTGATGCGCAGGTGACTTTAGTAAAAATCCCAAGGGTTGAAAAACGCTGGATAAATGTAAAAATACTGACTGAGCAGAAATCAACTCCTTGGAGTTTTGCTGCGGTTTTACATGGCTTTGTAAAGTTGGATAACCCAGGGAAAGATGCTGAAAGCGACACTCAGGCCAGGCTATTTCATGATGGCGAGAAATTATACTTCGGTTTTTTCAGAACTGTGGAGACTGCTTCTCTATGCAATGCAGAAGGGCGTGATGGCGCGGCGTATGCAGATGACAGCATTGGGTTGCTGATAGCGCCTGATGCCGCTCATCCCGACAGTTTTTATCAGATAGCCATCAGTGCCAATGGCGCAGTCTATGATGAAGAACGTTTCCCTGATAATACTTTCAATGTTGGCAAGGATTTCAATTCATTGAAATTGAATGTTTTTAAAGGCGAGCGCGCATGGCTTCTGTATGCCTCGATTGACTTGGCTGAAATCGGCATACTCGCGGGGCGGCAATTTGCCATCAGCCTTACATGTCATCTGAAGGAAACATCTGGGAAAGAAGAATATTCGACCTGGGCGCCGATGAAACGCATGTCATTTTTATGCTGGGAGAGTTTTGTGCCAGCGGTTTTGGATGGCCCCCAGTCAACGCCAGAAGTCTATACATTTTCTGATAAACCAGAACTATGTCTGGATGGCGAAGGTGAATTCGGTAGCAATGAGCGTTGGATACGTCGAAATGGCGCGTGGATATCCCCATATTTGAAGGGTTCAGGAACTCACTGCATTAACGTTACTTGCGAACCAGGTGCCGAGATTGGCAATTGGTTTCACACGTTGGCATTGGAACCTTCCACCCGCTATTTGCTGAAGTTCACCTGTTATTACGGCACATGTGAAACACCGAATCTTATTCCAGTGCGCATTCATTGCTTTGATGTACAGGGGACTGAACTGGCGGTTTTGGATGGCCCTGGCTTAGGTAACTTGGGCGGTGGCGTCTCAAATTACAAATTCGCCCCTTACAAGAAGGATTTTGTGACTCCTGAAGGCACGGCGAGTGCTGAATTGGAGGCAAGGGTGGTCAATACTGGCAGTGTGAATCTGGACTCAATCAGCGTCAGAAAATACACGCCTGTTACTCATATTCCCACTTTGGTTTATCCAGAGAACAATGCGATTCTCAGGACGGATCAAGTCGAGTTCAAATGGAGTTTGTTTGCCAGGCCAGATCTTCGTCCAGGAACATTGACCATTGAATGTTCTCAAGACAGGAGTTTCCCCAAAGACAAGACACTGGTCTTTGGGGAATGTGCCCTTGACCCGATGGCTCGCGAGGGGTGGATGGAGAAACTGCCTATGCAGGGGCAATGGTTCTGGCGTGCGCGGTTTGATGGTGAAGACGGTGGTGTCTGGTCGAATCCGAATGCCTTTGTCATTGATTACAATGCTGAAAATGAAAAGATTTCACCAGAAATTCATGGCATGACGCCACGAGGCAGAATGGCAACGAGGCCAGAAAAGGTGCAGATTGCCTATGATGATCCTGGGATTTCCTCTGGAATCGACAAAGTCCGCCTTTTTATCAACAGGAAGGATGTTACTTCCACGGCTGACGTGGCATCGGATGAAATCACTTTTCACCTTCCTGATGATAATGAAAGTTTTTATGAAATCCAACTTTTTGTAACGGACCGTAACGGCAACAAGGCCGAGGAGAATGATTTTATAGCCGTTGCTCCAGGAAAAGGAGTGGTCAGGCTTGATGAAAAGGGATTTATAACCATTGACGGCAGGCGATTCTTTCCAGTATCTGGATATGCACACATGGATAGCAAAAACTTTCCGTTCATGAGAGAATTCGGATTTAACTGCAATATGTCGCCATGGATGACACCGCCTAATCCAGAACTATGGAAACTGATTGCGGATGCCACTCGTGCGGGCATTGTCACAATTCCAATAACAATTCCAGAATACCTTTGGGGCAAGGGATTTGTCAAAAGCAACACACGTGCAGCCAAACGTTTTTTGGAAAAGGAGACAAGATATGCTGCAAAAATGCAAGGGCATCCAGGTATCATCGGTTTCTATACTGGCGATGAATCCATTGATGCAGGCTACAGCATGGCGGCCTATCAGGAGTTTTATGAGGCTCTGAAGAAGGCTGCGCCAGATTTGCCGAAAATCTGGTTGCCGACGTATGGCCAAACAAACAGTTACGCATGGAAAGGAGCCGTCAAGGCCTGTGATATGTTTTTCCATGACGATTATGTCAGTCAAAGGAACCAGCATTTGAATATGTTCAAGGATATTGCACGCATCAGCCAATGGACAGGGGCGTTTCCATTTATTGAAATCCTTGGAGCACATGCGCCGACAATTGATTGGAATAAGCCAGTGAAGCGTTTCCCCACGTATGAGGATATGCGTTATTGCTCCTGGGCTTCCATCGTGGCTGGGTCACGTGGCATGGCTGTTTATAGGGAGGGGAAGTATAAGTCACTTTCAGTCAATCCATACGAGAAAACGAACGCACCTGATTTCAACCAACGGCTTGGAAAAGTGCTTCAGGAAATCAATCAAGCAGTTCCATGGCTGATTTCAGATAAACTGCCCGAAAGGGCAGCCAAAGTTCTCACGGGGGACGTCAGGTTGCTGGAAAGGGTATATGATGGCAAGATTCTGACAATTGCTGTCAATGCTGGCGAGACGACCGCTGAAGTGGAACTAGGCAATGGACAGAGGATTACTTTGCAGAGATTAGGGGTTTCTCTAAATTATTATTGATTCTGCCAAAGATATTTTTGATCCATGTTGAGGAAAAAAGTTGTAAAAAACGTTTTCTCATTTTGTAATTTACTGGTTTTACAGTATTTTATCTATTGTTGAAGCGAAAAATCCAACTGTTTTAATTTTGCTGATTTGAGAAGGCAATGTCTTTTAGCAAGTATTTATATGTATTTTTGCTTGTCTTTTCCGTGCTGTCCTATGTTGTGACGGTTGCGGAAGAAGAGCCATCGCAAGATGTTAGAAATACTCATGTGGTGCGTGCGGTTTCAAATTCATTGCCGTGGGTTGTTTCGATTGATACAGAAAGCCTTGTAAAAGTTAATGACGGCTATGATGAATTGTATCATGAGTTTTTTGGTCGGATACTGCGTCCCCGTCAGAAAATAGTACGCAATACTGAGCCATTGGGCAGTGGAATCATTGTAAACGAAGCAGGATTGGTTCTTACAAATCTTCACGTTGTCAGAAGGGCTACAAAACTTGAAATCAGCCTCTTGGACGGGACACGGTTAGGCGTGTCAGTGGTTGGGTTTGATGAACCAAATGATTTGGCGTTGCTTCGAGTCACGGGAGAATTGTCCAAGGGCAAATTGAATGCGGCTACATTTGGCAAGCCAGATGACCTTCTTCTTGGGGAAACGGTGATTACCATAGGAAATCCTTTTGGCTTGGAGCATTCGGTGTCCCAGGGGGTTCTTTCTGCCATCAATCGCAATTATTCCGATGACGGTTCGTCTTTTGGAGATATTTTACAGACAGACGCCGCCATCAATCCAGGTAATTCAGGCGGACCGCTGATTAACCTGAAAGGGGAACTAATCGGCATCAACCAGGCGATGAGACGTGGCGCTTCTGGAATCGGTTTTGCCATCCCTGTGAAGCGTGTAGAGGATTTTCTTGCATATTGGCTATTGCCGTCCCGTTTCTCAAATAGCCAATTTGGCTTGTCGGATAGTTTTGAAATTAGCCGTGGGGAACATAACGGCATTGTTTTCAGGGGCATTCTTCCAGACGGGCCTGCGGGGCGTGCAGGCTTGCGTGACGGTGATGAGATTGTGCAGGTAAACGGTGTCAAGGTTATGAGGTTGCTGGATTTTGGGCGTACAGTATGGAATATGAAAGCGGGGGAGAAGATGTCGGTTGTTTTGGCATCAGGAAAAGAAGTGACTATTCTTCTGGAAGAGATGACGGATGAGATTCTGATGTTGAAGCGGCTTGGCATTCGTGTTCAAGGATTGACGAAAGAACTATGTGAAGCAATGAATTTGGAAAAAGATTCCAAGGGATTGGTCATTACTGAGATTCATGAGGAAACAGCGTATGCCAATCAACAGTCAGAATGGAGGAAAAACCTTAAGCGAGGAGATATTATCGTTCAGATTGATGACAAGAGAGTAAGTTCGGAAAAGGAATTGGCAGATTATCTCCGCACACGTTCCATTGGAGATTTGGTGATTATTCGTGCATTCATATATGATTATGATTACGAACAATACAGGCCAGTAAAAGTGCGGTTGAAAATATAATGTTTCCTTTTGGAGACAGAGGAGTTTGGATTATCATGTCATTTCGAGAACTGCTGTTTTGCGTTACTCTCCTGATTTGGACATTCGGGTTCTTTTCGTTTGTTGCCCCTATCTCTGCGCATAATAAACGCTTGGAGGAGGAAATCCAAGCCCTTCAGGCTAAACAGAATGAGCAAAAGGAACTGGTTGAACGCCTTACTTCTGAATACGAAAGACTCCAGAAGAAAGATCCTGTGGCAATAGAGAAGGTGCTGCGGGAGAAGTACAATTATTGCCGTGACGGGGAAACGGTTGTTGTTTTCAAGTAAGTGATGTCATCATGGAATATGCAGTTCCCAAGCCAATACTGGCAGTCAGCCTGAATTCAGCCTGGCAGAAGACGTTGAGTTTCAAATCGCTGGAGGTTGGCGGAGTCAACCGTGCAGTCGAATGCCATGAGGCAGGAGGTGGGAAAGGGGTCAATGTGGCGAGAGTGTTGTGTCGAAGAAAACAGCCTGTTGCCTTGGCCGCTTTCATCGGAGGATATACAGGGGATTGTCTTCGGAATGAACTTCGAACTACAGGTGTGAGAGAGTTGCTTGTTGAATGCCGTGGCGTGACTCGCTGTTGCTATACTGTAATTGACAGTGAGCATGGGAATGCCACAGAATTGATTGAACCATCGGCGGAAATCAGTTCTGACGAAACCATGTCGATGATGAAACTTTTAGAAGAGACTATGGGCGAATTTAGTTCGGCGGCATTGTGTGGCTCTTTGCCTCAAGGGGTTCCAAAGGATATCTATGCGAAGATTGTTTCCATGGCGCAAAAGAATAATGTCCC
This sequence comes from Victivallales bacterium, assembly GCA_017963875.1. The sequence continues at coordinate 11,262 of JAGCTA010000169.1, forward strand.
TGTGGTTCTGGATGCCATTGTAGGGATTGAAGCCGTGCTTTCAGTCGGGGTCACGCTATTGAAAATCAATCATGCGGAACTTTGTCAACTGGCAGAAGGCAATGACATGGCTACACGTGCAGATGCCCTCCTTTCGCGATATCCTCGGCTAAAGTGGTTGGCCGTGACGGATGGTTCTGAACCAGCAGGCTTTTTTAGCAGGAATGCAGCCTGGAGTCTTAAACTTCCAAGACTTGAGAGAATCGTCAGTCCCATCGGTGGCGGTGACTGCGCCACGGCGATTATGACAGAATTCATCGCGGCTGGAGCATTGGCTGATGAGGCGGCTGCCAATGCGTTTGCCCACGCCTGTGCCTGTGCATCCGCCTCTTGTCTGACCAATACACCGTCGGTGTTTGATCCAGCAGTGGCAGATAAACTGCTTCCTGTTGTCAAAAGAGAGAAATAGCCCGCTCGTCCGACAATGACTTCAGCGTTACCACAGCCTTTGTTCTAGGATGTCATTGATTCGCCGATTGTTGTGTTCTTATGATTTACAATGCAGTTTCTTTTCCCTGTGACTCTGCCTTGCCGTGTCTCCGTGTGAACTTCCCCACTCGTTGCCGTCTTCTGGCGGGCGTTGGACCGCTCTTTCAAAACGCTTTTCCCTCTCACTCCATGATCTCGATGTTTCGGAGATCGCGGCCCACCTGCGCGCTGCTGCCAACCCCTTGCGCGGGGCGGTTGTTGTAGAACAAATCCTCCATCCCCTTGCGGAATTCAGGGATGGCGTTCGGATCCATCGGGGACTTGAGGGGGATGGCCAGAATCTCGTCCTTGAGCGCCTGGATGTCGTTTTCCGTGAGTCTGGCGAGCCGTTCGCCCAAATGCGTCATGTCGAGCTTGTCGTTCTCGTCGAACATGCAGCCGAGGACCACGCGGAAATGGAGTTCGTCCAACTTGAAGGCAGGCAGGCCAGGATTCTCCCCGTCGCCAGGCAGGTCTTCCACAGGGAAGTCCGGATTGTGCTCCTTGACGTATTGCATCGCGTTCAGGAGAGGAGTCCAGAACCCTGTGAGGGATAACACCTTTATTGTCTTCTTTCTCACAAAGTCAGCCACCTCGACGCCTGGACCGCGATCTCCGCAGGCATCCTGGATAATGGAATGGCCTGCATAGACGAGAGCCTTTTTCATGTACTCCTTCGACACAGGGTCTGGATGGACGAGTTCGCGGTCCGCAGCTTTGGTATTGACGTGCCGCTCGACAAATTCCTCCAAACTTTTGCGGGCTTCTTTCTTGGTCGAGTATTTGATGGCGATTTCCCTGAGTTTCCTGCCTGAAAGCGAGCTTGACGTGTCGAGCGCCCCGATGTTGGCGTCCAGCTGCGAATCGCTGGTGGACGCGGCTTCGGCGAGAAGTGCCGACTTCACCCGCTCGGCGAGCGCGGTGGCCTTGGCACGGCCCCCACCGACGCCCAGCAGGCAGCGGAACCACTGGACAACGCCAGCCTCCTTGATTTCTCCCGTAGTGTTGGAGAGATAGTAGGACTTGTTCGGATCAAGTTGGCGGAGAGTAGTTGAATCAATGGGCATGGTTGCGTTCCTTATCTTATGTTTGGGTTTCTGTCTTTTCTGTTGTTTGGGTTTCCGTGTTTGTATTGTATACACCCATGTTGCGGAAAAGTTACACCCGCATGAAATCATTATCTCCCTGAATCTGTGGATGAACGTCCTTTGCCCCTTCATTGCCCTCCGTCGAGGCCCTCAAAAGTGCATCGGCAACCCGCTTCGACGCTGCGGCCAGTGCCAGAAGGCGCTTGCCGAACTCCTCCGCGGAAAGTCCCACGAGCGGTAGCACGGCGGAAAGCATGAACATCCCCTCCTTGAGGCCGAGAAAGTGTCCGCCCGTGCCAGCCCCGTTCGCTGCAAGTTCCAGTGCCCGCCGCAGCATGGGACCGTTTGGAATCGCGTCTTCGAGTGGCAGTGAGAAAATCACGCAGTCGTCGCGTTCCGCACGGTACTGCGCACTCACGACAACGCCGTCCGCCTCCACGTCGATGCTGTCCGCGCCAGGTCCGCCCGTCTCCAAGCCCGTCTTTTCGGCGAAATCCGCCATCAATTCCTCAAATGGATTCATGTTCGCAGGACTCCTTGTTTTATTGCATTGCCGCTATCATTTTTACTTTCCATTCTCACGTCTCCCACCCCGCATACGCAATCCCTTCCCTGTATGGAATTTTCGTCACTCGCCCCGAATTGGGCAGGAGAGGAAAGTCACAAAGAACACAAAGGAAACACAGCCATCCCATTACTAGATGGCAAATTTGAAAAACTACAAACTTTTCGAAAGAAGAATTATCACTGCTTTTCTAGGCATAAAACACTAAATACCTCCCATAAGCGGTATTTGCCGAGGCATCCCAAGATGTCAAGCAGTTCCCTTCTCGACCATCTGCGTGATGATCTGCTTGTAGTCGGTGATGCGTGTGTTTATGTCAGGTAATTACGTTGCTCCAGTTCAAAAGGGTGTCGCGGAGGTAATCGGCCTGGTCCTCGTTGCGTCCAGGCATCCGCTTCAAATCAAGATATAGCTGCACGTCGGAAACCACGGGAAGCCCGTCAACCTCATGACCGCCGAAAGGACATATCCCTCAAACAACGAATAAAAAAACGGAATTGAGACTTTCCACAAAAAAGTGTCTCAATTCCGGTACTAAATACATACCTGCTCAGCCATTGCGCAAGGCATTGTCCAATATGGTTGAATCGAGCAGGAAAGGAATCACCCCGACTTGAACGATGCCCTCTTCGCTTATGCGCGGGGAACTGTAGCCGCTGGTCACCACCATCTTGCCGAAAAAATCGCCGCTTTTTCGAAGCGGAAGCAGTTCCTGGTCGCTCTTTTCCCTGGTCGGTATGCTGAAGGAGGACTGGATGTACAGTTTGCGCGGTGGACAGTTAACCACGAAATCAATTTCGTATAGGCGCATTTCCTTCCGTCCATCGCTGTTGACCGCCACAATGGGAACCACGCCGACATCCACAGTATGCCCGCGACGAACCAACTCGTTGTAGATTACGTTTTCCATGGCATGCGGAGGATCGATTTCACGGAAATCAAGGCGTGCATTCCGCAAGCCGATATCCTCGCAGTAATATTTCATTGGATAGTCAAAGTACTTCTTGCCCTTGACATCCCATCGTTTTGCCTCCGTAAAGAGGAATGCGTCTTTTAGGAACCCGAGATATTTCTGAATGGTGTGTTCATTGGTCTTGACTTTTAGTTTCGACTTGAGCGCATCGACCAGCTTGCTCGGATTGGTCAGCGAGCCTGTCGCCGAAGAGACGACGTCAATCAGCCTGGTGAGGACAAAGTCATCTCTGAGATGGTTGTGCTTGCGTATGTCGCTGACATAGACCTCGCTGAAAAGCCCGTTCAGATAGGCGACCCGAGCCTGCTCGTCAGTCTCCATGACGGCCAGCGGCATCCCTCCCCAAATCAGGTACTGGTCGAAGGCAGCCAGTTTGTCTTCCGCCCCCAGTGCCGAGCAATACTCCGCAAAGGAGAACGGATGCACGCGCACCTGGCATCCGCGGTCTGCGAAATTCGTGTCGATGTCACTGGACAGCGTCTTTGAATTGGAGCCCGTGACATACACATCGACATGATCCGTCTGCCGCAGACTGTTCAGTACGTCATAGAATGTGATGTATGCCCCTTCGCGGTCTTCAGGGGCGATGCGGGCAACGTCAATGTCAGCGGGAAGAACCTTTTGCGACAGCTGGATTTCATCGATGAACACATAGTTCCACTTGCCGTCATGGACGATTTTTGAACGGACGTATTCGCCCATCTGTATTGGATTACGGAACTCGATGAATTCCGTGCGGTCAAGCGGAATCTCGATGATATGATCGGCATCTACGCCATTTTCACGAAGATAGTCGCCGAAAATGACCGAAAGAAGGTAGGATTTGCCGCAGCGGCGAATGCCTGTGATGACCTTGACCAGGCCATTGTGCATCTTGTGCTTCAGGGTTTCAAGATAAA
>JAGCTA010000170.1 GCA_017963875.1 Victivallales bacterium
ACAAGATACCTGTGGCGCACCTGTATGGTGGCGAGATTACGGAGGGAGCATATGATGATTCGATTCGTCATGCGATAACCAAACTGAGTTGCCTGCATTTCACTAGTACGGAGGAGTACAGAAAACGTATTATCCAAATGGGCGAGGAGCCAGGACGTGTCTTCTATGTGGGTTCGTTGGGCGTGGACAATATCAGACACGAGGCCGCTATGCCGCTCGACGAGTTGGAGCAAAGCCTGAATTTCCATCTGGGGAAGCGCTTCTTATTGATCACGTTCCACCCTGTCACGATGGAGAACGCAACCGCCGCTTCGCAGTGCGACGACCTGCTGAAGGCCCTTTCGGAGATGAATGAGGAGTATCAGTTGCTTTTCACGTTGCCTAATTCCGATACCAACGGGCGTGTCATCGCCGCTAAGGTGAAAGAGTATGTGAAAACCCATGGGGAGAAAGCCTTGGCGGTCGATTCGTTGGGCAAGAAACGTTACTATTCTGCCTTGAAATATGCTTGTGCGGTGATCGGTAATTCATCGAGCGGTCTAGTGGAGGCGCCATCGTTCGGCATCCCGACCTTGAATATCGGTGACCGGCAAAAGGGCCGCGCTCGTGGCGGAAGTGTGGTCGATGTGCCGGCTTCCTACCAGGAGATAAAGAGTGGGTTGAGAAAAGCGTTGTCGGAAGAGTTCAGAGCTATAGTCTCTGCAGGGAAAAACCCTTACGAAAAAGATAATACGTTGCAGGCAATATTTGACGTGATAGAGAATTATCCGTTGGAGAATATTGTGAAAAAACATTTTTACGACATATGAATGTGTTGGTTATAGGGCTTGGTTCGATGGGAAAGCGTAGGATGCGGTTGCTCAAAGAACGCAAGGAGATTATGCTGTTTGGCGTAGATAGCAACAAGGATCGTTGTAAGGATGTGACGGAAACCTTTGGCGCCAAGTGCTACGATTCCATCTCGGAGGCCGTGAGGAGTGAGCGATTGTCTTGCGCCTTCGTTTGTACTTCCCCGCTCTCTCATTCCAACATAATTACGGAGTGCCTCAGCAATGGCCTCCATGTCTTTACCGAGATTAATCTGGTCGCGGATGGTTACGAAAGGAATATCCAACTGGCGGCCGAAAAGAATCTGGTGCTCTTCTTGTCCTCTACGTTTTTGTACCGGAAGGAGACCCAGACAATTATCGAACGGGTGAACGGACGTTGTGATAAGATCAATTATATCTATCATGTCGGTCAATATCTTCCAGATTGGCACCCTTGGGAGAACTACAAGGATTATTTCATCGGTGATGCCCGGACCAATGGTTGCCGTGAAATCATGGCGATCGATATGCCTTGGCTTGTGACTGCTTTCGGCAAAATCAAGAGGGTGCATGCGCTGAAGAGTAAGAATACAGGTTTGAAGATCAATTATAATGACAATTATTTTGTCACGATTGAGCATGAGACGGGCGCGAAGGGTTTCTTCGCCGTTGATGTGGTGACTCGTAAGCCGATTCGCCATATCGATGTATATGGGGAGAACCTGCAGATTTCATGGAATGGCACGCCAGATTCTCTGACGGAGTATGATGTCGAGACTAAACGGGAGGAGACGATCTGTTTCGACAATGCTTCGGAACATGTGGACGGGTATGCGGCTTTTGTGACCGAGAATCCCTATCGGGAGGAGATCGACGCCTTCTTCGCTCAAATAGAAAACCCGACGAAACGGGTCGCTTGGGATTTCGTGAGGGATAGGGAACTTTTGAAAATCATTGACGAGATAGAGGCATAATGCATTACAATATCGCTTTCGCTGGACTAGGCTCGATCGGCACGCGCCATCTGAGGAATGTCTGTGCGTTGCTGGATAACTGGAACGACACTTACACCATCGATCTATACAGGAGTTCGACGGGAAAGACTATGCCGGACGATATCGCTCGTTTGGTCAGCAATGAGTATCTCTTCTCGGCTGGATTGCCGGCTCAGGCTAACTACGACATCGTGTTTGTCACCAATCCGACTGCCTTGCATTATGACACGTTGCTGAAATTTAAGGATAACACAAAATCCTTTTTTATCGAAAAGCCGATTTTCAACACCACGGTGGTGGATACGGACATTTGGGGTAAGTTGAAGGACGTTACGTGTTATGTCGCTTGCCCTTTGCGTTACAACCCTGTCCTCCAGTATGTGAGGAAAAACGTACAGCTGGGGAAGGTGATTTCCGCACGGGCCATTTCCTCCAGTTATTTGCCGGATTGGCGGCCTGGCCAGGATTATAGGACCTGCTACAGCGCCCACCGGGACATGGGCGGAGGCGTCGGAGTCGATTTGATTCATGAATGGGACTACTTGACGAATCTCTTTGGCCTTCCGGAGAGATGCTATTCTATTCAGGGTAAGATATCCTCTTTGGATATAGATAGTGACGACATCGCTATCTATATCGCCCAAATAAAGACAACCGTGATCGAGTTGCATTTGGATTATTTCGGACGGAAGAGTATCCGTACCTTGGATTTGTTGATGCCGGACGACACCATCCATTGTGACATCCTGGAAGGAAGTGTGGAGTATCTCAAATCTGGGGAGAAGTTGCTTTTCAACAACGAAAGGAATGCTTTCCAAATGGCTGAGATAGAACATTTTTTCGATATAATTAACTGTAAGATAGAGAATGACAGTTCGGCGGAACATGCTTTCGCAGTGCTGAAATTAGCGAAAGGAGAATTATGAAAATATTGTTTACGCTTTGCGGACGGGCGGGCTCGAAGGGCGTGAAAGGTAAGAACGCCCGGGATTTTTTGGAGATTCCATTGGTTTGGTATTCCATGGCTGGCATTGCCTTGTATACTGAGCTATATGTCAGCGCTGATGATAGGGTGGACATCGTCTTGAATACGGATAGTGAGGCCCTTATCAATTTGGTGCAACAGGTGAAGGGGATGAATGTGGCCGTCTTGCGCAGAGCGGAAGAGCTTGCGGGCGACAAGGTGGCGAAAGTCTCCGTGATTAGGGATTGTCTGGAACGCTCCGAAAAAAAGTTCGGAACAGATTATGATGTGGTCGTGGACTTGGATATCACCTCGCCTCTGCGAACCGTTGAGGATATAAAACATGCGATAGACAAGAAGATGTCCCGTCCAGAAACGGATGTGGTTTATTCTGTCGCGCCATCCCGTCGCAACCCGTATTTCAACATGGTAAAGGAAGAAAACGGGTTCTTCTGTAAGGCGATACCCTCCAGTTTCACAACTCGGCAGGAAGCTCCTGTGTTTTATGACATGAACGCTTCCATTTATGCATATTCGCCGCGGGCCTTGAAATCTAAGGAACAGGCTACATTCTTCAATTCAAATTGTGATGCTGTCGTTATGGCGGATACAGGCATCCTCGATATTGATTCAGAAGAGGATTACGA
>JAGCTA010000171.1 GCA_017963875.1 Victivallales bacterium
ACGTCATCGCCAACCCGCTCTACAAGTAAGATTCATTCACGAAAAAAGCAACGCGCCGTCACCCAAAAACGATGACGGCGCGTTGCTTTTTATGAAAACTTGTCTTCAACCTTGCTTTGAAATGTAGCATTGCCACCGCCAGGCGTCCTTGCACATGTCCTCCAACGTCTTGTCTGCGGTCCATCCAAGGATGTTCTTCGCCTTGTCGGCATTTGCGTAGCACGTTGCGATGTCCCCTGCACGCCTTGGCGCGATGACGTAAGGCACCTTCACGCCATTGGCCTTCTCAAATGCCTTGACAACATCAAGAACGCTATAGCCAGTGCCAGTTCCAAGATTGAATACTTCCGCACCCTTGTGATCCATGATATACTTCAATGCGGCGACATGCCCCTTGGCCAAATCGACAACGTGGATGTAGTCTCGAACGCCTGTTCCGTCATGAGTCGGATAGTCGTTTCCGAAGACGCTGAGTTTTTCGCGGATCCCCATTGCCGTCTGCGTGACGTATGGCAAAAGATTGTTCGGAATGCCGTTGGGCCGTTCGCCGATGATACCGCTCTCATGCGCGCCAATCGGGTTGAAGTAACGAAGGAGGACAACCGCCATCTGAGGGTCTGCCTTGACCGCATCCTGCAATATCTGTTCAATCATATATTTTGTCCAGCCATACGGATTGGTGCAGTGCCCAGTCGGGGCATCCTCTGCAAACGGGGCCTCACTATTGCTCCCGTAAACAGTTGCGGATGAACTGAATATGATGCGTCCGCAACCATGTTCTTTCATGACTTCAAGTAATGTCAACGTCGAATCCAGATTATTGCGATAGTATGCGACAGGCATTGAAACGGATTCTCCAACTGCCTTGAACCCCGCGAAATGGATGACGGCATCAATTTTGTTGGTATCAAAAAGCGCATTGAGCGCGGCCTTGTCAGCGACATCAATCTGGCTGAAGGCGGGTCGACGTCCTGTAATCGTCTCTATTCTGTCTATGACTGAAGCATCGCTGTTCGCCAAATTGTCCGCGATGACGACATCATATCCAAGATTGAGGAGTTCCACTGCCGTGTGTGAACCAATAAAACCAGTACCACCCGTAAGAAGAATCGATGCCATTATGTTTTCCTTGTTCTATAATATGATTTGTAAAAAAATAAAACACGATAAAAATAAATATAACTGCCAAAGCCATTTTTGACAACACACCCTATCTTGAAATAGCAAGCCATCCCGAAATATTTGTTTTTGCCACTGTTCCAAATTGATTGCACTGAGATCCTGGATTTGCTTTTCTCCTGCTCCTCATTAAATTACTATCGTATTGTCTAATAACATAATTTTAAACATCTCAACATATCAATTAACAGGAGCCAATCATGTCGATGAAACACTGCATTTGTATGCTTGCCGCATTTTTCGTGTCGATTCACGCGTTATCACTTGAACTTGTCACAAACGGTCAAAGCAAATTCACCATCTACTATGACCAAGAGAAAGCCACTGACAGCGTCCGCTGGGCGGCGCAAGAACTGCAAAAATACTGTGAACGCGTGACAGGCGCAAAACTGCCCATCGTCTCCACACCCACATCTCCTATGATCTGCCTCGGCATAAACGATGCCGCAAAAGCGGCTGGTGCTTCGCTGGATGGTATCGTCCCTGAAGGGTATGAAATGCGCGCCGCTAACGGCAACCTCTTCATTTATGGCGAAGACACACCAAATGGCAAAGTCTGCAAAGGTGGAGGCGTCTGCCACGGAACGCGCAACGGCGTCTGCACGTTGCTTGAGGAGGCCTTTGGTGTCCGCTGGCTCATGCCAGGCCCATACGGCGACTATTGGCCAAGCAAAACCACGATAACCGTCACCGACGGTGTCCGCCGTGACGAACCTGGCTTCCTAAACCGCCGAATTCCCTATATTCAGCCTCAATTTCCAATCGTGAAAGACTGGGAAGCACATCAGAAACTTGGCTACAGTCTCTATCTTGAGCACAGCCACAACTGGTTCCAGGTCTGCCCGCCATCCGCCTACGAGAAACATCCCGAATGGTTTGCGAAATCCAACGGCAAAACTGTTCGCCCCGCAGGACAACTCTACATGCTCTGCATGACAAACCGCTCGACCATCGAACGTTATGCACAGGCGGCAGAGGATTATTTCAAAAGTCATCCAAACTCAACATGCTTCTCGCTATCACCGAATGACGGCAACAACTGGTGCGATTGCCCCGAATGCTCAAAATACTATGAAAAAGACCCATACGGCAAATTCTCCTCGACACCTGCCGTCCTGCGCTTCTACAACGAAGTCGCCAAGATTTTCCATCCGAAACACCCCGACAAGATACTTGCGGGCTATGTCTACGCGGACTACATCTATCCGCCATCCACGCCATTCAAACTGGAAGACGGCCTCTTCCTTGTCTGGGCGGTCAGTTTCGACTACGGCTACACCCTCTTCCGCAAGGACATCCAGGAGAAATTCGACAAACTTCTGCCGCAATGGCCGAAAATGACGTCCAACCTCGCTTTCTATGATTTGCCAACGTACACAAAGAACACGCTTGGCATCCCCTGTACGCCAGGCCTGGAAATCATGAAATTTCTGTTCCCCCGCATCAAGAACAACAGCATGAAAGGCGTCTACTACTATGGCAACCGCGCCTGGGGTCATGCGGCACTCCATAATTATCTCATTGCCAAACTCGAATGGAATCCGTATGCGGATGTGGACGCGCTCTTCACAGAGTTCTGCGACAAGGCGTATGGTCCAGCAAGTCCTGAAATGCAGGCGATTTACCACCTTTATGACGCTGCTGTCAAGGACTGGTATGTCAATCATCCAGAAGAGGATTTCCGCATCAGTACAGGACGCATGAAGAAGGCGTATGTCGAGACGCTCCCCGAGGTCGCGCGACTATTCGAGCAGGGTATCGCAAAAGTGACAGACAAACGCATTCTGGAGCGTTTGAACTACTTTAAAATCAACCTGATGCAGATGGAGTACAATTTCAAGTTTCTCGCCCTGCTCCCAGACGATTTCAAGTCCTGCTTCACTGCGTCGGAGCAGGAGGTCAACGACATTCTTGCTAATCCTGCATACCAGTTCGCCATCTGCACCAAATATGAAGGCAGTTCGAATGAGACTTCTCCGCAGGCGGCAGGCTTCAAGACCGCCGAACCATTCTCGCAAACCGCCGCAGGCGCAAAGCCGATACTCGTCCGCGGACGTCAGGAAATTGTGTTCATACCTAAGACCGATGGCGATGTGATCATCACATGCAAGCCGAAACGTTCCTACGGCTCGCCGCATGTCCTCAGTTTCTTCGACGAAAACAACAAGCCCATCTCCAAGACCTTGCTCCGTATTGGCAAACCAATGACATTCAAGGCGAAAGCGGGAAAACTCTACAAGATTGTCTATTCAATCTCCGATGATTTCTTTACGCTGCAACTGGACAATGCCTACTGGGGTTACCAGACAACCGCCCAGCCAGAAGGCATCCACCTCCAGAACGAACCGTCCACACTCTTCTTCTACGTCAGCAAAGACGTCAAATCCTTCAGGGCGACTCTTCGCGGCGGTGACTCCGTACGTGAAACATGCGTCGGGAAAATGACAACGCCTAGCGGACGCATCATCCCTTTCCAATGTGAAACCCAAAGCATCGATGAACAGGTCATCACCCCAGCCGCAAATGAAGTCGGACTTTGGAAAATCGAAATCACCAAGGCCGCAAAACTCTACTTCGACGACCATTTCTTCAAACTCTCCGACGGAATCCCAGAAATCATCTTCCAAGACCCGCAGAACATGCTTCTCGCCAAATGATGCCTACAAGTTCTGGGAACGATATGTTTTCCATGGCTTGCATCCACGCTCGAAAAAACGATTTGAGCAAAGCGAAAAAGATGGGCTAGGAAATGGGATCTGAACAAAAATGGGGCAGGAAAGTCGGGAAACACACATCAAGGTATTATGAAAAACTTAGCGTCAGGCCATCGTATGCGAAGCAGCATTTCTGGGGGAGGAATGCACTGTCCTTTTCATGGCAGATGTCATGTGACAGATGCGTAAACACTGTCAGTGCGGGTTTCAATTCATCGACAATTGCAAGGCTTTCCGTAATGCTGTTATGTGTCTTGTGCGGCTTCCATCGCAACGCGTCGATGACTAGGATATCAAGATTCTGCAAAAGTCCCAAAGACGTTTCTGGAATGCCGTTGCAATCCGTCAAATAGGCGAGATTTCCAATGCGGTATCCCGTGCATTGCCATTGTCCATGATTCAACGGAACGGGGTGGATAATGAATTCACCCAGTTCAAATGGGGCATTATCCACAGTTTTCAAATCCAGCCGTGGGATTCCCCAGCCGAAGACACCTGCATCATCCTGGAAAATATACTCGAAATGCCTGCGAATGAAATCGCAGTGCTCGCTTGACGCATATAAGGGCAGCGGCTTGCGGTCGTGCAGCGTGAATGCACGCAGGTCATCAATTCCATGGAGGTGGTCGGCATGAGTATGAGTCAGCAAAACGCCATCCAAATGATTGATGGACTCGCGTAGGCACTGCTGGCGCAAGTCTGGACCGACGTCCAGGATGATGGATGTGCCGTGCTCCCCGACGATCCAGGCCGCGGCGCGTGTCCGTTTGTCCTGCGGGGCTGTCGAACGGCAGACTGGGCAGTCACAGCCAATGACTGGAACGCCGTAACTTGTGCCGCTGCCAAGGATGACAATTTTACCTGGCATGATAATCCCCCCAATTAATATGCTAGCGTGTCCAACCAAGGTCGAACACGCTAGCAGAAAAAACTTACGGAACTACAACCACTGTCGACAAAACGGATGGCAAAAGGATTATTCCTCTTCTGCCTCGAGTTGTTCCGCGACTTCATCAGTGACTTCCATGTCATGGAAGACTTCCTGAGCGTCATCGTAGTCTTCAAGAACATCCAGGAACTTCTGGACGGACTGCGCAATCTTGACATCGGAAACCTGCGTCCTGTTTTCAGGAATCAGGGCGACGCTGGATTCTGATGCCGTAATATTGGCGCTTTCCAAAGCCTTGAGAATATCGCTGAAAGCCTCTGGCGGGGCAATGATTTCCGCAACGTCATCATCTACGGAAATATCCTCGACATCGGCACCACCTTCGAGCAGGAGATTGAAGAGTTTCTCCTCGTCGGCATTTTCACCTTCGATGACAAAGCGTGCCTTGCGGTGGAATTTCCATGAAACTGCACCCGAGTTGGCCATATTGCAGTTGTATTTGTTGAAGAAATTGCGGATATCGGCAGCCGTACGGTTACGGTTGTCCGACAGGCAGTTGACAATAATTGCGACGCCGCCCGCAGCGTAACCTTCATAACTCAGCGATTCCATCTGGCTGCCTTCTCCACCGCCGCAGCCTTTCTTGATGGCGCGGTCGATGTTGTCATTCGGCATATTGCAGGCCTTTGCGGCTGCAATGGCCGAGCGGAGACGCGCATTCAGGTCAGGATCAGGTCCGCCTTCCTTTGCCGCCATGATAATTTCCTTGCTGACACGCGAAAACACTTTGCCGCGCTTTGCATCCGCCGCACCTTTCTTGTGCTTGATTGTGGACCATTTATTGTGGCCTGACATAGTTGCTCCCTTTTGCTGTTAGAACTTCTCTTTCGTCTGATTTACAGACAATTTTCCAATAAAAACATTTTAAAATAAACCAATGAAACCATTTTTCAAGTTAATCGATCAAAAACGGTCGCTGTGCGGGTCAGATGCTCAGGACGAGGAAATCACGATGGACCGCTTCCTCGCTTTCAGGCTGATGACCGAGTTCCTTTTGAAGTTCCTCGCTGGAACAGCCGCAAATCCTTGACAAGTCCGCATTGTCGTAATTGACCATCCCTCTGCCAATTTCAACCCGATCGACATTCAGCAGGCGCACCGTGTCCCCACGATGGAAGATGCCGCGCAGCCCAAGGATGCCCTTGGGCAACAGGCTCTTGCCCGCACCGACAATCGCATGCTCAGCCCCGCGATCAATGATGAGTTCACCTTTGGGTTCGGAAAAAAAGGCTAGAAAACGCTGCTTGGCGTGCATCCGCCCAGTCCGTGAGGAAACAAACAATGTCCCGATATCCTCGCCCGCAAGTACTTGCCTCAGTGTAGAGAAATCGCCACCGTCCGCGATCCACAGTGCCTCGCCCGAGCGGGAGACCATGGCAGCCGCCTTCAGTTTTGTAATCATTCCGCCGACGGAGAAACTGTTGCCATCCGTCCCCTGCGCCATAGCGAGAAATTCCGCGTCCATTTCCTTGACAACGCTGATTCTTCGACCTAGTTCTCCTGTTGTCTTGTCACGTTCACGCATTCCATTGATGGTGGTGAGTAGAATGGTCAAATCCGCCCGCGCCATGTTCGAGACAAGCGCCGCCAAGGTATCGTTGTCGCCGACCTTGATTTCATCCACGCAGACAGAGTCGTTTTCATTAATGACAGGCAAGGCACCCGTCCGAAGAATTGAAGTTAGGCACTCCGAGACGCTTGTATGTCTTTCTTGGTCATGCATATCCGCCGCTGTGAGAAGCAGTTGCGCACAATGGAAGCCCAACGCGCTGGAGGCGGTCTCATATAAATTCATCAGTTCGCATTGTCCGACGGCGGCGTGAGCCTGCAAGGAAGACATACTCTTCGGCCGTTTTTTCGTACCCATGAGCACCATGCCCGCCGCAACGGCCCCAGAGGAAACGACAATGACCTCTAGCCCACGCTGGCGCATGGCGTGGATTTCTGCGACAAGAGAGGCAATCCGCTCGGCAGGTGAAATGCCTTCGACATCCATCAAAAGACGCGAACCGACTTTCACCACAACTCTCTTGACCTGCTTCAGGATTTTCTGGCGCGAACCATCGTCATTATAATCGTACTGCATAATAATCTAATGCTTGTTTCCATTAATGGATATGTACCATCCAACTTGTTGCGGCATGAATCACTTCATCTGCGCACGCAGTTCCTTGGCCTTTTTGTCGGCCATCAACGAACCTGGCAAAGCCATGCGCGCATATTCTTCATAGAGCCTTGCGACGGTGTCCAGCACATCGAAATTCGGCGGTTCATTGCCTCCTAGCAGCAACTGCGCCCGACGTTCAATGCTCTTGATATAGAACCGCGAACTACGGACACGGTTGCCAGCCTTGAATTTCGCGACAAAATAGTCCCCGATTCTCCGATAGCACCAGAGGGCATTTTCTTTCGCCTCCTGTGGAGCACCCTCTTCCTGGGCAATCGCCTCGTAGCATTTTCCCAACTCGTACTGCGCACGAAGATAGAGATCGAAGAAATGGTCCTTGTCTGGCGAATCGTCGGCCGTGGCATTGTCTTTTGGTTCCAAGAGATTCATGAAAATCTCCGCGCTTCTCGCCAGTTGCTTCATTGCTGAGGCCCTATCCGCCCCCGACGGCTTTTTGAGTTCACTTTCAGCCGCCATCAGCAGCATTTCACCCTGACGGCACTTCGCCATGCTTGACTTGTACGTATCTGCTTGACCATAAACTGCCTGGGCACGTTCATAACACTGCCTTGCCGAATCGAAATCACCAAGTGCCTGCCGACATTTCCCCTGCAACATGGCGCTGTCGTAGAGGCAGCGTTTGTCCAGCCCAGCCTTTCCCTCGAAATGTTTTTTCAGTAAATCGTCCGCAGCCGTGAAATCATTGTTCATGAAGAGACAGAAAGCCGCCTCGTACATCGCGTATTGCATCAGGGAATCCATGTTATCTGCCTTGTCCAGGAGTTCAAGACGCCGATAAAACTGGCTGGCCGCAACCCACTGTTTGCGAGCCGCCTGGACGTCACCGAAAAGCACATTGAATTCACGCACCCAAGGCGTCATGTCCTGCCTGTCGCCACGAAGTTTCAGGAAAAGTTCGCCATCTCTGACCGCCAAATCCAGTTTCTGACTTTGGTAGTTGCCCAGCATTCGCTCATACAAGGCAGTCCAGACGACCTCATTGACTGCGTCTGCATCCTGATTCTTGTCAATCAGTTGGTTAAGCATCTCCAGCCCGATGTCGTTCTTGCCCATCGCCAACGCGACTCGATAGGATTCAAGGAAAGCCTGATTCCTCACATCCGAATCCGTGGCATCGCCTTCCCGGAGCAGTTTCAGCATATCGAAAGCCTTTTGGAGCATATCCTCCGCAGGGCGGCCTTCGCCTGGGGCTTCGGCGAGGAGCCTCCAGCAACGTCCCCAGCGCAGTCTTGAAAAATCTCTTTTGGCGACATCGCATTTGTCGCTCATGAAATACCGCTCATAGAACGCAAGCGCGTTTTTGTAGTCATGGTTGTCATAATAATAATCAGCAAGGCACAGCGACGCCTCCAGCCCCATGGACGTATCGGTATATTCGAAGCAGAGACGCTTCAGCATTGTCACCGATTCTTCCCCCATGGCCGTGCGGACATCCTGCGCGGCGCTTTCGCGCCTCGTCTCCATAAGCGCACGCTGAGCCGCCTTGTAGAGCGCGACCGCCTTCTGTTCGCGGGAAATTCCAGCAAGGCCCTCGCACAATTTAAAAGCCTCGATGGACTTCTTGATGTCGCTTGTGGCGATATCCCCGAGAGCGATGCCGCTTTCATACCGCATGAAATCATCCACCTCAGCAGACTGGCAGATTTTCTCAAACAGTTCCATGGCGACATTGACGTTGCCGACTTTTGCCTCTGCCTGTCCCAAGACGTACAGCACATTGACATGCACGCCGCAATATTCACTGCGCTGCTCTTTCGTAAAAGCCGAAATCCGCTCTTTCCAGACAGCCTGGCAGACATCTGGGAAGAGGAATGAAAAACGCAAGGCGGTATTATAGACATCCTCAATTCCAGAGGCAATCTGCACATTCGTCATACCTGCCGACGCATCCATAATCAACTTAAGACGTCCTTTAAGGACGTTCATTCTCAATACCAGCCAATCGAAGCATCTGGCGCCTTTCACCCCTGTCTGGAGTTTTTCAAGGAAATCTTCCGCCTTTTCAAAATTCGCCGCCTTGTAGTACATATTGAACATCGCCCAAAGTGCCTTCCGCTCCTCTGCCACCAGCAGCGGCGTTGCATCCTTTGTCAATGGAAAATCCCTTTCGCACTTGTCGAATTGCGCTTCCGCCTCTTGGATTTTAGACAAATTGGCGAGACACGCCGTCAAAAGCCAGTTGCGCTCCGCCGCATAAACCGCCATGACGTCCTTTTTCTATTCGTCCATAGCCGCCTCGAAATTCTCCATCTCAAGAAAAGCACATGCCTTCAGACGAACAAATTCGACTTCGAGCACATCTTGCCTAGGAGAGCGTTGAAGAAGTTCGCCAGCCTTGGCTGTTACCGCATTTCTTGCGGCATCATCCTCTTTGTTTCTGACAACGATATTCTTCTGACGTTTTTCAACGAGTTCCCCGACATCGGTCCAGAGTCTGTCAGCCTGTTCTTCACCGACCGCCTCGGCCTTGATTGCCAAATTCTGTAAATATGCCAGCAAGACCCAATTATACAAATCTCCCAGGCGTTCTTCCCTCCCCTGATCTTCTCCCCAGAGCCGCTGAAGTGTCTGGATTGCGTCATCCGTCTTATTGAGTGTCTGCAGCAACTTGGCGGAAATGAACTCCCAATAGACGTGGAGAGCCGCAGATGCCGTATCTGGGAGTCTATTTGCGAGGATGCTTTGGGCAAGGGACAGCGTATTGACCTTTCCCTTGTTGGGCAGACCAAGTTCCACATCCTGGGGAACAGGGAATCCAAGACAGGCCTCCGCAAGCAGTGCTGAACTCAAGAGATAATCGCCGCTCTGAGGCATATCGGAGAGTTTTTCGCGCAATTCATAAAAATAGTTCAAGGCACCTCGATAATCGCGCGATGAGAGGGCGTTCTCTCCCATGGCAAGCAATTCACGGCTTTTGACTTCAAATGCCGACGCCTTCACAGGCATAAGGAATGGCTTCGGTTCTTCCTGCGCCTTGCACAATACAAATACAGCGCAGACAAAACCGACAAACAGCATCATTGAAAATGTTCTTGAACAATGCATGAAAAAAACTCTTTTCACCTTAATATCCTAAAATAAATGTTTTTAATCTGGCCAGATCACATCGCAGATTTGGCACGCAGGACCGACGAGGGTCACCTGCCAGTCCTTGTCAATGCTGATATCGAGAATGCCGCCAGGCATTTTCACAGTCACGGGAGAAGAACACAGACCGAGCCGAACGGCGACGGCGGCGGCGGCACTGGAACTGCTACCGCTCGCCAGAGTGTACCCTGCGCCACGTTCCCATATCTCTATACGAATCGCATGCTCATCCAGTTTTTGAAGGAATTGGACGTTTGTCCTGTTTGGGAAATGCGCATCATTCTCGATGACAGGACCATACGTCATGGCAATGTCCTTGGAGACCTCTGGCAGCGGTATGACGCAATGCGGATTGCCGACGGATGCCGCAGAAACCATGAACTCACGGTCCAAAACGGTCATAGGCAAATTGACTGCATCGGCTGAACCATCACCGAATCCCCTGACAGGGATATCCGACTCGCGAAACACCACAGCCCCCATCTCAATTTCAATTCGTTCCATCGGTTCATGGACGGTCGCCGTCACCACTCCACCCAACGTCAACAATCTGACTGGCTTGCGTCCGATGATGCCCTCATCAAAGAGGTATTGGGCAAAAATCCGCAACCCATTTCCACTTTTTTCGGCCTCCGAGCCATCTGGATTGAGAATCCTTAATGCAAAAGCGGCATCGAATGCCCCACCGCACGCTTTGGCAATTTTCTCATACCATTCAGAACCTGGCGGATACGGTCCTGCGAGGATACCATCGGAACCCGCGCCGAAATTTCTGTTGCAGACTTTCTGGATAAAAGCCTCTGATAATTCGCCGTCCAAAGGCCTCATGACAAAATAGTCATTGCCAAGTCCATGATATTTTTTAAGCAGCATTTTTTTACCTTATTAATGAATGGAGTGAACGGTCTGAAGTCATTTTGCCTTTGAATTCCTCTTCCGAAATTCCCATGGAGGCAATGGATTC
>JAGCTA010000021.1 GCA_017963875.1 Victivallales bacterium
AGTTCCTTGATTTTCTTCTCACGCTCCGAAATATCCTTTTCTTTTTCCTCAATCGTGACTTTCTGCTTATTGAGGGTTTCCTCGCGTTCCTTGACGGAATTCAATATCTCCTGTGCCTTGTTTTTGATGCCTTTGATTTCTTCCTCTGTCTTCTTGCGCGTCTGCGCGGCGTCCTCTTCCGCCTTTTTCTTGATACCAGCGGCTTCTTCTTCTGCCGCTTTTATGGTCGTCGTCTTTTGCTCTTCGGATTTTTTCAGTGCCTCGGCAATTTTAGCCTTTGCATCATCGGTCAGTTTTTTGGCGTCATCTTCGGCCTTCTTGACGAGTTCATCCGTTTTGCTTTTTGCCGTTTCACGCATTTTCTTGACTTCGTCCAGGATGCGTTCCTTTGCGGCTGCGGAGAGTTTCTTTTCTTCTTCCTGGATTTTCTGCTTCAGATCTTCTTCCGCTTTTTCAGCCTTTGCCTTTAGGTCATTATCCAGTGAATCCTCTTTTGCCTTAATTTGCTCGGCACGCTTGTTGAGTTCAGTTTCACGGCTATCCAAAGTCGCAGATAGTTTGTCGAACTGCTGTCTCAAGTCATTTTCGTCTGCCTTGCGTTTTTCTTCCGCCTGACGTCTGATTTCCTGTTTGAGTGCTTCGACATCACGGTCGGCCTGCTGTTTCGCCTGTGCATATTGCTCGGCGAAAAGCGCCTGCTTTTCACGCTCGGCCTGCCGCATGATTTCCAGTTTGTCATGTTCCGCCTGCAATTTCGCCATCTGGCGAATCATTTCAGCCTCTTTCTCTGCCTGGGCACGAGTCGTTTCAACGAATTTCTCGACTTGTCCAGCGACGCCAGTTGCCATCGCCGCCGCAATCTGCGGTGCGGGTGATGGTGTGGCGGCGGGCGGCGGAACCGCCATGGACGGGGAGATATGCAGCGTCTCTGGGGACGCTGTTGGGACTGGAGGCTTTGGCGTGTTCGCTGATTGTTCCGATTCGGCCGTTAGAACATTGATGGATTTGGCCTTCCGAATGGGACGTGGTGCATTCGGGGAAGCCTCAATGACCATGGGGATTTTGCAACGGGGGCAATTCATCTGCATGGCGACTTCCATTTCCATCCTGGCCCCGCAATTCGGGCAAACGAGTTTGACTGACATATTCGGTTCTCCAGTTCCGTTTAGATGATTTGCTGTTATATGCGAGGCAATTACAGCACGACCTTGATTTACTTTGAAACGCTCTATTTCCCAAGAGGGTAGGTTCGACCTCTTCGAGGTCGTTATCCTGTAGAGGATTGCGTTCCCCAGGTTTCGCTTCGCTCAACCTGGGGGTACTGATATTTGACCCCAAGGGGTCATGAATACGGATTTGGCGGGCAGTTGCCACGTCAGGCTTTCTCAACTTTGAATGACGCCTTCTGTTCGTTGAGATCCACCTCGACCATGCCGTCAACTGTCCCTTCAGACAGTTCAACGGCCAGTGTTTCATTGCAGATATATGCGGCCTGCGCCTTGATGGCGGTCGAGATTTCCTCTGATGCCGCATAGTGGACTTTAATACGGTCTGTAACAGCAAAGTTGCTTTCCTTGCGGATGTTCTGCAATTTCGACACGACTTCACGCGCCCAGCCTTCCTGAATTAGTTCTGGAGACAGACGCGTTTCAATGGCGATGGTGATGTCCGCTTCGTTGGCGACTGTCAGGCCTTCTTTTTCCTGACGCTGAACAAGGATGTCATCTGCCGTGAGTTCCAGCGTTGACGTGTCATCCAGTTTTAGCGAAAGCGTCTTTCCCGCGCGAAGCGCGACGATGTCTGAACCAGGCAGCGATGTAATTAGCGGCATGGCCAACTTCATGTTCTTGCCAAGTTTCGGACCGAGTTTCTTGAGGTTCGGCTTGGCGCTGAGGATGACCAGTTCCTCTTCGTCCTCGCGAATGAGAACTTCTTTGACATTCAATTCGTCCGCAATGACTTGCGCCATGGAATTGAGGTCGGCGCGGATGGTGCTGTTTGCCGAGACGATAACGGCCTTGGCAAGGGGCTGGCGGACTTTGAGATTGGACTGCGTGCGCAGGAAACGACCGAGCGTGACGGCAGTCATTGTCGCTGCCATTCGTTTGTTGAGTGCTTCGTCCAGATAGGTGGCATCCGCGACAGGGAAGTCGCAGAGATGGACGGATTCGGGCATGGATGGCGTGCGGAGCGCTCGGTAGATTTTCTCGGACAGCATCGGGATGAACGGCGCAGTCAGTTTCGATAGGGTTATCAACGTATAGTGGAGCGTGTGGTATGCCTGTGCCTTGTCGCTGTCACTGTCGCTCTTCCAGAATCTGCGGCGTGAACGGCGGATATACCAGTTGGTGAGGTCATCAATGAACGCAGTGAAACGGCTGGCGGCTTTCTGGAGGTCATAGCCGTCCATCGCAGAACGAATGTCCGTGATGATATTCATGAGGCGAGAAAGAATCCATTTGTCCAGATCATTGTCAAGTTGTTTTGGCAACTGCGCAATTCCGTCGGGGACTTCCCATTTGTCAATGCTCGCATACGTCGTGAAGAAACTGACGGAGTTCCAAAGTGGCAGGAACACTGAGCGGAGGACTTCCTTGACGCCTGCTTCCGAGAAACGGAGGTCTTCGGCGCGGACGACAGGCGAGTTCAGAAGGAAAAGACGCAAGGCATCGGCACCGTATTTGTCAATCATTTCCGTCGGATCGGGATAATTTTTCAGACGTTTTGACATTTTACGACCGTCCTCCGCAAGGACGAGGCCGTTGACAACCACATTCTTAAACGCGGGCTTGTCAAAAAGGATGGTCGCAAGAACGTGCAGTGAATAGAACCAACCACGTGTCTGGTCTAGTCCCTCGGCGATGAAGTCTGCGGGGAAGCCCTTTTCGACTTTTTCCTTGTTCTCGAAAGGATAATGGTGCTGTGCGTATGGCATGGAGCCTGACTCAAACCAGCAGTCGAGGACTTCTGGCGTGCGGCGATACGTCTTGCCGTCCTTCTTGATAATGATTTTGTCGATGAAATGCTTATGAAGGTCAGTGACCTTTACTCCTGACAATTCTTCCAACTCTTTGATTGAGCCAACGCAGATCATGTCTGCGGGTGTCACTTTGTCATGCGGGACATTTTCATCAATCCAAATCGGGATGCAGGAACCCCAGAAGCGGTTGCGGGAGATATTCCAGTCCTTGGCGTCTTCTAGCCAGTTTCCAAAACGTTTTTCCCCAACGAATTGCGGCATCCATGAGGTCTGCCCGTTGTTGCGCGTCAGGCGTTCATGCAGGTCTTCAACCCGCACAAACCATGCTTCGATGGCGCGATAGATGAGCGGCGTGTCCGTACGGTAGCAGAATGGATAACTGTGGACGATGGTGCCCTG
Source organism: Victivallales bacterium (assembly GCA_017963875.1). The sequence goes on from JAGCTA010000021.1 coordinate 3,380, forward strand.
TGCGACGAGTTTGCCGATTTCCTTCAGTTTCTTGATGATGGACTTGTCTGCGTCTTTGCAGTTCATTTCTTTCCATTCGGGAACCTTGTCGGTGAATTTCGCATCAATGTCCAGCGGATCGACCAAGTCGATTCCAGCCGCCCTGCAGACACGGTAGTCATCTTCGCCGTATGCAGGTGCCTGATGAACGATTCCAGTACCGTCGGTGGTGGTCACGTAGTTGTCCACAAGCACCTGGAAGGCGTTTGGATGGTCCTTGTAGTAGGGGAAGATGGGCTCGTAGTGGATGCCTTTCAGTTCAGAACCTTTTCCTGTCCAGATAATTGTATAATCAGTTTCTTTCTTGTAGTATGCGGAGATGCGCGCCTTCGCCAGCAGATAGGCGTCATTGGTGTCGCCATCCTTGAGCAGGCAATAGTCAATGTCTGGTCCGACACAGACGGCGAGGTTTGAGGGGAGCGTCCAAGGCGTCGTCGTCCAGATGCAGACGTATGGCGTGATGTCGGATGAGATGCCGAAATTTCCGTCCAGCAACTTCATGCGGACGGTGACCGTCGGATCCTGGACATCCTTGTAGTTCTGGTTTGCCTCGAAATTGGAAAGCGGCGTGTTGAGTTTCCAGGAATAGGGCATGATGCGGTATGCCTTATAAACACGGCCCTGGTTCCACAGTTGCTTGAAGACCCACCAGATGGTTTCCATGAATGTGGGGTTCATGGTCTTGTAGCCGTTGTCGAAATCGACCCAGCGGCCCATGCGCGTGACGGTGTCCTTCCATTCGTTCACGTATGTCAAAACCATGGAGCGGCACTGCTCGTTGAAGAGATCGACGCCTTTCGCCTTAATGTCGGGTGCACCGTCCAAGCCGAGTTTGTCTTGTGCCAGTGCTTCAATAGGCAGGCCGTGGCAGTCCCAGCCAAAAGTGCGTTCGACATATTTGCCGCACATAGTCTGATATCTTGGAATGACATCTTTTATGGTACCTGCAAGGAGATGCCCGTCGTGCGGAAGGCCAGTGGCGAAGGGCGGGCCGTCATAGAAGACGTATGGCTCCGCGCCTCGGCGG
>JAGCTA010000172.1 GCA_017963875.1 Victivallales bacterium
ATAGCCTGGATTATCATCGACCAACTTATCAAAGTTCTTGATGAATTCAGCGGTCATTTCTTTGTTCGTATAGCAAAGTTGTGTCAGCATTGAACCGTTTTTGGATGGTTGGAGACGCACGCCATTGAGCATCGCATAAAAGTCTGGATGATCCTTATAATACTTTGATTCAGGCATATACAGACGAATGGAATTGTGCGCGGCTGCGCACATGAACATATCATCGAACCATTCTGTGCGCAGACGCTTTCTAGGGACATCCATGTGTGACGTCCACGCAGATTGCTGCCTGACGAGCCACAGGTCATGCTCCTCGCGGAATGGCTCGCACTGCCAGCCCCGCATGATGAACTTCGGTATGTCGAGATAGTCAGTTTCCTTGAAGACAATCGTCGGATTCGGCGTTGCAATCGTCCCGAACTCTTTGTTCGGGCGTGCCCAGATGATATCCGTATTCTTTTGCAGAAGCCTGTACACGCCATTGAGAATGCCCTTGCCACGCGTCGCGATGATGAAGAGATGATTGCCTTTCAGACGAACAGAATAACCGTCCTTTGTCCCGATAGCCTTCAAATCCTCTATAGCAAAATCAAAATCAGGGTTGACTGCCAGCACAATGGCAGCCTTGTCTGCATCAGGTGTCCCCTCGCGAATCTCAAGTTTCGCTCCAGAAATATACTCAATCCATGTTGCAAGTTCTTTGGCTCCATTCATCACCGTTGGATGAACCGCCTTCAGGACGACAATTTCAACCAAGGGCTTATGATTCTCCGTCACTTTGAAATCTGCAGCATTTAAAACGACAGTCAGAAGGCATAGCATCATCAGGAACAGTTTTTTCATCATCGCTTCTCCCTTATTTTATTCAAAATTAACAAGAATCTGGTCTTTTGGGCGAGTTTTCAAAAGTTCAGTCTGTTTTTTCCTTGCCAGTTCGATATCATCATACATCCATTCGCAGCACTGTGGGTTGTCAAGTCCCATAAGGTCATAGACTTGATAAAGCCCTGCCTTGCGATACAGCGGTGCCGTCCATCCTGGGCAGTGCAAACAGTATTTCGGGCTGGCACCAGCATCATTGTCCAATGCCTTGGAAAGACTGGGGCATTTATCCATTTGAAGAACAATTTCATGTTCATTCAGAATTGTGGCACCTTCACAGTTCTCTTCCTTGTATATCTTCTGATAATAGTCATAGACACCTTTCAGACCGTTTCTTCTGAAATTATCCAGGCAATGGAACTCCTGCAGTTTGCTAATGCGTTCGTAGAATTTCTCCAAACCGCCTTTTTCTCCATCCAAAAATTTGAAAACCTCATTGTAAAAGCGTACAAAATGGTCGCTTGGAATCATGATGTCAGCCCTCCGTCCCTTTTAACCGCCTGAAAATCTGTACACAATGGTCTGGGCCGATATGCTCCACAGAACTTTCCCATGGCGTGCCCTCGCACATTCCTGCATTGACTTCGCTCGTCTGAAGACAGTTGTTCGGCGACAGGGGCAGTCCAAGAGTCTTCAAATGCTTATGGGCAGGACACTCCATGACCTCGAAGCGGATTTCATCCGCCGTTACCGTCAGCGAATATGGTGCGCCTTCGCGATACATGAACCAGTTCAGATGCTCTATTAATTCAGATGCATCACCTTTGGCCAACTTGTCATGAATCGACTTATAAACCTCGCGCCCTGTCCTACGAAGAATCTCCTTTGCCGCATCCATTCCATAATTCTCGACGATAAAATCAATCGTCATGTTCGTCGAACCATGGAAATCACGGTGCAACTCGTTGTTTTCCTGATATCTAAGCATATTTCAGTCCAACTCTTCCTTATATTGTTCCAGACATTTTTCAACACGTGTCTTCGCCTCGTCAGTCAACGAATCCATTTCCTGTGCGATTGTGTACGGCGTGCTGATAAGACCCATCTTCACCAAAGCATATTTCTGACCGTTCCAGACATTCGCCAAATCAATGCCGTAAACACCGTGGAATATGCCGATGAAGACGTTTTCCAAACGAATCGCCTCTGCAAAATTGCCGTCATCCACGGCACGCGCGATCCCGACCATGATTTTCGCCGCAAGTGCTCCCATGCCTGAAATCATACCATCGCAGCCCACCATCAGAGCCTCGTCAACGGCCCATTCCTGCCCTTCGAAAAGAAGCGTCTTGAATCCACGTTCGCGCTTCAACCACAAAAGTTCGCGACGCAGCCACATGTTCGACGACGAGTTTTTGATGCCCTTGAGATTCGGATGAGCCATAATGGTAGCGAATTGCCCCAGACTGAAGGTAATCCCATTGTTCGGCGGGCAATAATAGAAATACACAGGGCGGTCAGCAGCGTCCAGAACCTTCAGAACCGATTTAACTGGATCAAGTGAACTGGTCTTGGCTGGCAGCATGAATACATAACTGTCAAAGGAATACTTGGAATAACGCTTCATTAGGTTCAGCGACAGCGGCAGACTCGTGGCATTGATACCTGCAAGGATCTCCAGACGGTCGCCAGCGATTTCCGTCGCTGTCTTGATGTAGTCTTCCTTGAAATCATCGCTGAAACTTCCCCATTCCCCCATGGAGCCAAGCAGGAAAACGCCATCAAGGCCATGGCGGATATTGCGTTCGAGGATATTCTTCAGCCCCTGCCTGTCAAGCGTACCATCTTCATACAGCGGCGTGATGCTTGCCGAATACGTCTTTTTACGAATCATCTCTTTTCATCCTTCTTTCGATTAATTGTTTTTATGATATTTGACAATCAACTAGTACTTTTATGGGTCATTGTGTGTCATTCTCTGGCATTTTTCCCATGCCTCCAGCCAACGCATGACTGTGTATTCCGCGTGTCCGTCGCAATAGGCGATGACAGAACCGTTATTGTGCCTGGTGGTCAATTTGTCATTGATATAATAGCCATCATTGGTCGTCTTTTTCCCTGGCTTGCCCGATGTCGCCTCTTCCAAAATCATCGGGCATTCGGTCGCACTGATGACACTGTCAAGTTTTTCCGCATTCAGAAAGCAGTTTACAGCGTATGAATTGGTTGAACCACTCATGTCAAGCGGGCACAGATAGACTTTCGGCGATTTGACATAATGGCTGATGACACCGCGCGACGGATCGAAATTTCCATTGTCTGGAACGGGATATCCATCATAGTAAATCCAATTCTCAACCTTGTCAATGCCATTCTCGCCTCCAAGGATGGGAGGGATTGTGCTCTTGTTGTCCATGCAGTACATTGAAAAACCTAGATAGAGATTCTTTTCATTGTTGATGCATTCGGTCTGTCTTGCAGTCATTCTTGCCCTTGAAAGCGCTGGCAAGAGGAGCGCTGCAAGCAACGCGATAATGCCAATGACAACAAGCAACTCAATGAGCGTGAACCGTTTGTTGTCCATCATGTATTGTATCCCTTATGCCATACATGTTTACCAGTTGCAATATTATGATAAATATAATCCGAATCGCTTTCTATGCAATTGAAAAACACATCCAAGATATGATATTATATTATGTATAGTAAAACATATCCACATAGTAACTCTCAAGCCACAGGCAACTACAATGTCAAACCAGAACTACGAAAGCCCGTTTTCATCACGTTATGCATCTGCGGAAATGCAGTATGTCTTCTCCCCAGAGAAAAAATTCGTCACATGGCGCAAACTATGGATCGCTCTTGCGCAGGCCGAACGAGAACTGGGCCTGAACATCACACAAGAGCAGATTGATGAACTGATCGCAAATCGAGACAACATCAATTTCGAAGTCGCCGAAAAACGCGAAAAGGAAGTCCGTCACGATGTCATGGCGCATGTCTATGCCTATGGGGAACTTTGCCCAACCGCCAAGCCGATCATCCACCTTGGCGCGACTTCATGCTATGTTTGCGACAACGCGGATATCATCATCATGCGAGAGGCTCTTGAACTCGTCCTCGCAAAAGTCGCCAATGTCGTGCGTAGTCTCGCCACTTTCGCAACTGCCTACAAGGATCTCCCGACGCTCGCCTTCACGCATTTCCAGCCCGCACAACCCACAACCGTCGGCAAACGCGCCTGCCTCTGGATTCAAGACCTCCTTTTCGATATCCAGGAACTCCAATTTGTCATCGACGGTCTTCGTCTCCTCGGTTCCAAAGGGACAACAGGCACACAGGCATCCTTCCTCGAACTCTTCGACGGCGATCATGACAAATGCCGCAAAATCGACCAACTGATTGCCGACAAGATGGGCTTTCCAGGCTGCTACGCCGTTTCAGGCCAGACCTACTCCCGCAAAGTCGATGCGCGCGTCTTGAACGCACTGTCCGCCATCGCTCAGTCCGCATGCAAATTCTCAAACGATATCCGCCTCCTGCAACACCTAAAAGAAGTGGAAGAGCCTTTTGAGAAGAAACAAATCGGTTCATCGGCCATGGCATACAAGCGCAATCCGATGCGTTCCGAACGCATCGCGTCTCTCTCGCGTTTCGTCATCACGAACTCCCTCAACCCTGCTTTCAATGCCGCCACGCAATGGTTCGAGCGGACGCTTGATGACTCTGCAAACCGCCGCATCTCCGTCGCCGAGGCATTCCTCGCCATCGACGGCATCCTCGACATCTACGCGAATGTCGCAGGCGGCCTCGTCGTCTATCCAAAAGTCATTGAAAAACGCCTCCGCTCCGAACTGCCGTTCATGGCGACGGAGAATATCCTCATGGAAGCAGTGAAGGCTGGCGGAGACCGCCAGGAACTCCATGAACGCATCCGCGAAAACTCGCAGAAGGCCGCGCAAGTCGTCAAGGCAGAAGGTGGCGACAATGACCTGATCGCTCGTCTGAAAGCCGACCCAGCCTTCGCCGCCGTCGCTGACACCATTGACCAGAAACTCGACCCGAAGAACTTCGTTGGCCGTGCGCCGCAGCAAGTCGCAGAATTTCTTGCAGAGGAAGTCGAGCCCGCATTGGCCGCCATCAAAGTCACGGCGAAAAACGCCGAACTCCATGTCTGACAATCGAAGGCGCACTGACTGATGGCACGACTCATATCAAACTGGTTCAGGCTCCTTCGAGTCCCGAATCTTTTCACGGCACCTGGCGACAGCCTGGCGGGGCTCTTTCTCGCCACGTTGCTGACCAATGCGCCCTGCCCCATGCCGCGTACAATCGGGCTGCTCGCCGCGTCATCTTTTTTCGCCTACGCCTTCGGCATTCTCACCAACGACCTCTGCGACCTCAAGGAAGACCAACGAATCAGGCCTGAACGCCCATTGCCGTCTTGCAGCGTCTCAGTCAAGGCGGCAATCATCGCGGCCGTTCTGACGGCATCGGCCAGCATGGCATGCATTGCGTTCATTCTTCCAAGAGCCATGCTCTTCTGCGGTTTGCTTCTAGTGCTGATTCTGCTGTACAATGGTGGAGCAAAGCGACTGCGGCTCATAGGCTCATTGTCCATGGGACTATGCCGAGGCGCAAATGTCCTCCTCGGCATTGCGTGCTGCCATGCCTATGGATCCCGCCCATTGGCCCCATCCGATTTGTACGTCATCCTGCCGACGCTCCTGCCTGCCGTATCAGTCACGCTCATCATCGCAGTCGTCACATGGATTGCGGACGGCGAGAACCGCGTCCAGCGCCTTGGTATCTTCTCATCGTTTTTTCCTGCGTTTGCAGTGCTTGCGGGTTGGCTTGCCGTCCTGCCGTATATCCCCTGGCCAGGTGTTCTCGCCAACGGCTCCTTCTGCTTCTCCTTCTTGTTCATCGCCTACGCCACAGGAAGTTATTTCATGACAGGACTCGGGCTTTATGGCCACAATGCGCCACCTGAACTCACGCGCCCTGCCATTGGCTCCTTCATACGCACGCTCATCCCCTGGCAATTGTCGTGGATTCTGTTGAATGGCTCAATCACAGCCTACGCCACCGCCGTGGCATTGCTCGTTGCCTGGTCCATTTCACGCGCACTCGCAAAACTCTTCCCCCAGACATGAAACTCCTGCTCGTCCAATGCGCCGCTCTCGGCTACCCGCTGACACAGCAACATCCCCTGCTGTCATCGAAGACTGGTCTCGTGTTCCAGCCGCTGGAACCGATTTTCCCAGCCGTCACCTGCACGGCATCTGCCACCATGCGGACCGCCGCGCCGCCTGCCTCCCACGGTATCGTCTGCAACGGACGCTATGACCGAAGCGCGTGCAAAGTGGAATTCTGGCTCCAGTCCGCACGGCTATGCCGTGGCGAGCGCATCTGGCAGCACAATCCGAACTGCCATAATGCCATGATCTTCCATCAACAGAACCTCGGTGAGGATGCTGACATCACCCTTTCGCCCGCCCCAGTCCACAAGCACCACGGCGGCATGATACAGGCCTGTCAGACAAAGCCAGCATCACTCGAACAACGCCTCAATGACCACATCGGCCGCAAATTCGACCTTATGAACTACTGGGGGCCGCTCGCCAATGCAAAGTCGTCCGAATGGATTATTCAAGCGACCATAGACATCATGCAACATGATGAACCAGAT
>JAGCTA010000022.1 GCA_017963875.1 Victivallales bacterium
AAGCGTCTTGGCTATCAGACGGGAAGTGGCGTTATGATCGGGCTTCCTGGACAGACGCTGGACGACCTGGCGGATGACATCGTCTTCTTCCGCGACATGGATCTTGACATGATCGGGATGGGACCGTACCTGCCGCATCGAGACACGCCTTTGGGCAGGGATATTGAACTGACTCCTGAGTATGCGGCAAAACAGCTGAAGCTTGGTCTGAAGATGATTGCGGCGACGCGTCTGTATCTCCATGATGTGAACATCGCGGCCACAACGGCGCTCCTGGCACTTGATGAAAGGGGGCGCGAGCAGGGGCTTCTTGCGGGCGCGAATGTCATGATGCCAAATGCGACGGACACCGAGTACCGCCGAAACTACCAGCTCTACGAGAACAAGCCGTGCCTTGACGAGAACTCGCGGAAATGCCGCAATTGTCTGAACTGGCGGGTCATCGCCATTGGCGAGAGAATCGCCTGGGGTGTCCGCGGCGATTCCCCGCATTTCATGAAAGGAAAAACAGAAGGAGACAGATGAATATCTCGCATGCAATTGAAGTCGCCTACAAGGTGCTTGATGGAGGAATGCTCTCATTCGACGAGGCTATGGCTCTCACCGAAGTGGAGGGGAACGACATTCTCGACCTGGTTTCATTGGCGAACAAGGTTCGTGACAAGTTCGCGCCTGCCATTGTGCCGTGTTCCATTCTCAACGCAAAGTCAGGCGTCTGTTCGCAGAACTGCAAGTTCTGTGCGCAGTCAGGGCATCATCATACGGGGATTGACAGCTATCCATTACTGGATGAAGTGAAAGTTGTTGAGGCTGCTCGAACCGTGTATTCACAGGGGGTGCGTTCTTTCGGCATCGTGACAAGCGGTTATGGGTATCTTGATACGCATTCACCTGAGTTCCAGAAGATTCTGTCCGCTATGGACAGTTTGAAGAAGGAGTTTCCCGATCTGAATATCTGCCTCTCACTCGGCATACTGAGCGAAGAGACGGCAAAGGCTCTTGCCGAGCACGGTGCGTATCGCTACAATATGAACCTTCAGACCAATCCCGAAAGATATGCGGAACTCATCAGTGACATGCATGGTATAAAGGAGAAAGTGCAGACCATCAAACATCTGCAAAAGTATGGTGTCTCCATCTGCTGTGGCGGTATATTGGGTCTTGGGGAAAACTGGATTGACCGTGTGAAGATGGCGTTTGCCTGCCGAGAACTGGACGTGGACGGCATTCCGCTGAATGTGCTGATCCCCATACCTGGCACGCCATTGGAAGGCAGGCCTCCCATGGAGCCTGCCGAGGTAGCCAAGGCATTTGCCATCTTCCGTCTGGTTAATCCCACGAAGACAATCAAGTTCGCCGCTGGCCGTGAAACCGCCATGAAGGATTTCCAAGGACTGCTGATGCTGGCGGGAATGAACTCCCTCATCACAGGAGGCTACCTGACCACCAGAGGACGCTCCATTGAGGATGACAGGCGGTTCCTGTGCAATTTGCAAGGCTTTACCTGTGGTGGGAAAGGGGGGCATAACACAAAACAAGGAGATAACTGATATGATACGCGAAGAAGCCTGGAATCTTCTGACGGAATACAACAAAGAGCCGTTCCACCTGCATCATGCCGAAGTGGTCGAAGGACTGATGCGTTATTTTGCAATTCAGGAAGGTCTTGCTGAAGAGGCGGACTTCTGGGGTGTGGTTGGACTGCTCCATGACTTGGACTTCGAGCAGTATCCACAGGAGCACTGCGCGAAGGAGCAACAGCTCATGCAGGAACGGGGGATTGATCCCCGCATCATCCACGCCGTTGCCAGCCACGGCTATGCAATCGTGAACGACATCTTTCCAGAACACCGCATGGAGAAAATCCTCTATGCGGTCGATGAACTTTCGGGGCTAGTCGGCGCGACTGCGCTGATGCTGCCGTCGAAAAGCGTGGCAGACCTCCAAATCAAAACCCTGCGCAAAAAATACCGCCAGCCCTCCTTCGCGGCGGGATGCTCGCGAGAGGTCATTGCCAGAGGGGCCGAACTCCTCGGCTGGACGCTGGACGAACTGCTCGAAAAGACGCTGGATGCAATGAAAGCTCTTGGCCCGCTCGCAAATGCAAAGTAAGGCAACACAATGGACGATTCGAAATTCAAAAACGTAGGCATTCTTTCCGATGATCTCAAGCAGAAATATGCGCGGCTTCAGGGCATCCTGCGTGATTATGGTTCGGTGGCTGTTGCGTTTTCGGGTGGCGTTGATTCCACGCTTCTGCTTGCAGTGGCCCATCAAGTGCTTGGCGACAATGCCATTGCCGTGACGGCGGTTGACGCATCCGTCCCTGAACGCGAACTTCGCGAGGCAAGGGATTTCTGTTCGTCCCGCAATATCAGGCATTTCATTTGCAAGGTCAACCCCTTTCAGGAGGAAGGCTACCGCCATAACAGCCCCGAGCGCTGCTATTACTGCAAGAAAGGCATTTTCACGGCGCTCAAGGAAGTGGCTTCTGCCAATTGCATGAAATATCTTGCAGAAGGCTCCAATCAAGATGACCTTGGCGACTACCGTCCTGGAATGAGGGCCGCAATGGAGATGTCTGTGAAAAGCCCCTTGCGCGAGGCGGGGCTTTCCAAGGCCGGCATTCGCTCAATTTCCCGTACACTTGGACTTCCGACCTGGAACAAGCCAGCCTACGCCTGTCTGGCTTCGAGATTTGCCTATGGCGAGGAAATTACTCCTGAGGGGCTTCGAAGAATCGAGAATGCCGAGCAGTTTCTGATAGAGCTTGGATTCGCCGAGGAGCGTGTGAGAGTACATGGCAATCTTGCCAGAATTGAAGTCCCGCAGGAAGACATCCCCAAACTGGCTTCCCCCGATATTCGGGAAGCCGTTTTGACCGCGTTCAAGCGACTTGGCTTTCAGTTCGTCGCTTTGGATATGCAAGGGTACCGACGCGGAAGCATGAACGCAACTCTGCCGAAATAAGACGTGGAATCAGGTTTTTCTTTGGCTATCATTTGAAACATGACAGGTTGGTAGGCGGTTATGACGAAAAGGCCTGGAATCGGTTCAATGACAATTATCTCATTGATGGAATGACTAACAATGGAGTCGTGTCATCCGCCTTGCACGCAATGCACGATTTCCACACTGTCGCCATCCTTCATTACGGTCTCACCATGCTTGCTCTTGGGGACGACTGTATCATTGAGGGCCACTGCGATGCCGGTTTTGGGATAGCCCTTTTCAGTCAGGTATTCGGCGATTGTCCGCCCTGCGGCGGAGACCTGCTCTCCATTGATGGTAACCATTGGTTCTCCTGTTTTATCCTGCAAATTGAACATATATTAATATAATCACGGACTAATATTACACAACCATCGTAATAGTGATTTTAACAAATACCATGCTAAATGATGGCTGTTTTTTCGGCAAATCGTGCAAGAAAACCTCCTATTATCAGAGACCATTTTGAAAAATAACCAATATAGTTATATATTATGGAACAATCCTTTTGATGACGTGTCTAAAGCCAATGATTGGAGTGATGCTCCTCCAGTTCTCAGTCAATCCTCAACAACTAAATCCAAGGAAGAACCATGAAGAAACTAATGTTTGTGTTTGCCATTGCCGTGCTTATGGCAGGAATTACTCTTTTCGCCGCAGGATGCGTATCCACCGGAAGCTGCTGCAAATCCTGCAAGGGTTGTTGTGAAACGAAAACAGCCTGTTGTTGCAAGCCAGCCTGCTGCAAGGACGGAGCCGCCTGCTGCAAGGAAGGTGCGGATTGCTGTGTCAAGGCCGCCTGCTGCAAGGACGGAGCCGCCTGCTGTTGCAAGCCCGCCTGCTGCAAGGACGGAGCCGCGTGCTGCAAAGAAGGAGCAGATTGCTGTGTCAAGGCTGCCTGCTGCAAGGACGGAGCCGCCTGCTGCAAGTAATGTTACTTCAAGCCTGGCAAGATCGCCCTAGATATAGGGACAATAATCTTTTTTGGGATAATCCTCCCCTGCCTGATAGGCACTGGCAAGACTTTGCCCCAAGGGTAGGATTCTCTTTTAATTCCAGCCAGTCGGCGACGGGCGTCCAGCCACCGCCGTCGGAGCAGAACCACTAGACCTTTTTTGGAATTTCCTCCAAAATCTCCAATCCAGTACCCGCAGTTCCACTCCCAAAATGCAGGTTGCGTCCGTAGGTGACAAATCGCGGGTACTGGGGCTAACCCTATATATTTGAGGGTATTAACGGAGATTGAGAGAAAAGAGCCAGTACCCTAGAGTGTTCAAAGTTCACACCGAA
>JAGCTA010000173.1 GCA_017963875.1 Victivallales bacterium
GATCTTATTCATCACCTAACAAATTTGCGTAATATTGCTGTTCAGAAACGCAAGGAAGCCACCGAATTAATCAAGACCGATTACAGTCTTTCTGACCCAACGGGAAAGGTCAAGAGCGACAAGGAGTTCCAAAAGCAACAGATTGACAAAATCCGCGATTCCCTCCGTGCGTTTCGATATGGCCTTGATTGTGCCACTGGCAAAAGCATGGGCAAGATGGAGAGAATGCGGCGGTATTTCGACCAACTTCGTTCGTCACATAAGAGCGAAACACTGATGACAGAGAACAAGTTCAATGAACTCAGGCGACTGGATTTGGATTTCAATACTTGCCTCAATGAAATCCGCACGAGACTGTTTGGGGCACAGCAGGCTCCAAACGCTGAACAGCAAGAAAAGGACGTCTACGAAAAGGTCTCCGCCGATGTCAGCCGCACGGACATTATGAGCGTGGACGATGCGAAGGACGCGGCAACGTCACTTTCGCATCTGACGAACGACCGTATTCGCTACCATTACTCAGGCGTGGAAAAGCGCGAACAGGCGTATCTGGATGAAATCAATGAAGAATTAGGCGACATAGCCGAAAACGGCGGTTCACGCGATGTGACATTCAAAGCGGGTATTGATGCCCTTTTCGGGCTTGATTTCAAAGGTCTTGAATTAAATGTGAAAACAGGCGTAAATATTGCTGTAACTGCAAAGGTCAGCGTGAGCACGGAGAACGGCAGCGTCAGCGTCACGTATTCAGTCGGCGGACAGGCCAAGGGAAGTGCCACGGCCAAGTTTGGCGTCGATCCAAAATCTAAAAATCCACAGGCTGGATTAGGCGCAAAGGCGGAGGCATCCATATCAGGTGGCCTGACACGCAGTGTCACAAAGACATACGCTAATCTGGAAGAGTTTGCCAAGACGATTTCGCGGCTCAACATGGTCATGTTGCCTCGGCCGCGCGAGGTCTTCTATGCGACATCCAAAGCCGCGATAAAAGGCATTGGACATCTGTTCATGCTCGGCGCGACGGCGGCTGGCTTCCGCATTTCGCGCAGCAAGATGGATCAAGTCGCCTACAGCGCAGTATTGAGGAACCGCAATGTTTTCGGCAAAATGAGCGGTGTTTTCCTGAAGAAACGCAATATCGCGGTATTGAGCGAGCGAACGTCATTGAGTTTCAAGGGTGGTGTGGGCGCGAAAGCCGAAGGCGGGCTGTATTTCAAAACGGACGAGGATTCCGTCGACAGCAATCTTGAAGCCAGTGGCTCGCTCGGTATCGAATACACGCGCGAACTGTCAGCAAAAGGAAAACTCTACCAATCGTTTGCTGCTTCATTGATGAATTGCTCCGCAGAATACCTCAAGAGCAATTTTGAGTTCGAAGCGGCAGCGTTGACCGTCGGCAATTGGCGGGGCGACATTCTCTCTATCGTCAAAAACGGGACAGGCAGTGCGACGGCCATAAAAGAGAACATCTCCAAACTTTCGGAAATTCTGACGGAACTTGAGGAATCAACTGTTGGTTCAGGGCAGAAGGACGAGGCATTTTGGGATGACTTCGCCGCAAAGGTACGCCTGATTGCCATTGCCACTGCACTTTTGACAAAGCGTGCGGAGGCACTGGATGCCACGGTGGAGGGGGCTGCTGATGCAAAATTGACGGCCAAGGCGGCTGGAGAATACATCATTCCACGTTTGGCTAATCCTGTCGTCAAGATTCCCCAGAAGGTTTTCAAGGACAAGTTCTTCAACATCTTCGACATCACGACACCGCGGACGTCACGCCTAACAGGATATTTCAGCGTAGGCATTGATCCGCTTGGAAATTACATTGAGGAAAAATTGGATGACTTCGGCATCGGGGAAGACGATGCAAATAATAACCCTCTGAAAGGCGTCGCCAACACCGCCGCTGATGGTCTCGTGGGTATCGGCAAGGAAACGACGGGGCTCACAACCAAAATTGAAGTTCGCGTTACAAGGGAGAAAAAAGTCTCAAAGCACAACGATGCGCGTCCATGGCTCAATGACCACAAGACCACAGTCGATGTGCGAGTGACGGCAAGCATGCCGATTCGAATCATTTTTGATATTGCAGCAAGACATTATCTCAAGTCGGCTGGCAATCCTGATTCTGAGGAATCGCAGAAGTTCCTAGGCGAGTTCTGGGACGGCTTCAAGGACGGCCTTAAGAACACGGCGGAGGACGTTGCCATCCAAAATGCGTCCCCTCTCTTGAACATGACGCTTGGTGATGCTGCCAAGAAGTATCCTGCCCTTGGCAAACTGCTCGGTGGCGTGGACTTCCTGACAGGAAAATACAAAGACGACTACAAATTCGAAGACGACACATTCAAGACGCTGAGGTTTTCGTTCAGCGGCGATGGACGCTTCAATGGGTTGACGTTGACCGATGATTACGACACAGAAGGCAAGTTGGAATTCACGCCGTTGGAGTTCCTGTCCATCAACTTCTCGCTATCCTCGAAGACATCGGTCAACGACTGGACGGTCATTCCACGCCCAACAGTGAACACTCTCTTGAGCCGTGCGGCGGATTATGGCGCGGCTGGCAATCCAGAAGGCTTTGCAAACTTCCTCAAACGCAACCAGAAAGGTGTTCTTCGAATGATTCAGGCAGGACGCACAAATGCCGTGCCTGCCAACGACAAGTATTGGCAGAAAGACAAGGTAAAAATGAACACGACCTTCGAACAATGCAGAAACCTGCTCATCGAAATGGCCGCAGGAACAGGCAACATCGCCGTTCAGGCTCGGGAAATGCAGGCGGCATTCGATGCTGTCGTCAACGAAGTGAAAAACCAACCTGCTGACATTGAACCGAACGACGCACTCAATTTGGCGCAGCGCTTCTTCTCCATGGCCGCTCAAATCTATACCCTCAAGGCTATGCAGGGTTGACGGGACGCTTCCCGTTGCATCTGAATCCGTTAATCCCACATTCACGGATTCAGATGCTATTAGCAATGGAACACTGAAATGAGCAATATTATCATTCTTCAAGGCAGCCCACGCTTGAACGGCAATACGGCAACTCTCGTCAAGGCTTTTATGGAAGATTTGGCTGAGAAACACAATGTAACCGTCATTCAAGTGCCTGAATTGAAGATCAACTATTGTATCGGCTGCAACAGTTGTTTTACTCGAGAAGGCAATCGTTGTTTCCAACAGGATGACATGCAGAAAATCATGCCTGTGCTGGCTGATGCCGATATCCTTGTTATTGCGTCTCCCGTCTATTTCTACGGAATCAGCGCCCAGTTGAAGACTTTGCTCGATCGTCTTCACACTCCTTTGCGCAACACATTCAAAGTCAAAAAGACGGCACTGCTACTTGTCGGGGCAGCGTCATTGCCTGAATTGTTTGATTCCATCCTTATACAGTATCGTCTGTTACTCAACTTCTTCCATCTAGAGGACGCGGGAACAGTTCTAGTCAGAGGCGTAAAGAACATCGGTGACATTTCTGGAAGAATCGAACTTCAGGAAGCCAAAGAACTTGGCAGGAGGATTTAAGGACAATCATCGGATGGCCAAATACGTCGAGACATGACCTCTGTTGTAAGAAAAAGCATATATCCACCGATATCTCTCCTGCTTGACGTATGTATCACGACACACTATAGTATTCACATTCACTGGAAAGCATTTGCCCGATGATTTCGAGATGAGGCCTTTCCTCGCTTCGGAAAGCATCGGCATTTTATTAACAAAGGACGATAACACTTATGAACATTTCCAAAACGCAAGAGGGAAGCACACTGACACTAAGCCTGGAAGGACGACTCGACACCACAACAGCCCCAGAGTTGGAAACATTACTTTCATCCAGTCTTGACGGAATCACGTCGCTTATTCTGGATTTTTCAAAACTAGAATATCTCTCATCAGCAGGTCTTCGCGTGATTCTCACTGCGCAAAAGCGCATGACCACCCAAGGCAGCATGAAACTCATGCATGTCAATGATACAATTAAGGAAGTCTTTGAAATTACGGGATTTTTAGATTTTCTGACCATTGAGTAATGCTATGAATCGCCGTTATTTTTTGCTCATTGTTGCCATCATTCTATACGTCGCGACACTTTCATTTACCTGGCTCGCTTCCACGAGACGGGCGGTGCAGCAGACAGAATCCATGCTTGACTATGCGATGCTTGACCTGCGTGATACGCTCAAGGGTGCCATCGACACGATGATGATGCATGTTGCGGAATCAATTGTCAATGAAATTGGCACGGCATCCTCAATCTCCGTGGAACGAGCAAAAAGCCTTATAAAACTTCATGGTATCGATGAATTAAATATCTTTGACCGCACAGGCCGTAATCTTGGCTCATCGGATTCCAGGCTTGTTGGTACTTCAATAAAGGACAACCCGAAATCTTCAGAGTTTCTTACTCTTGTCGAAAGCGATAGTTATGTTATTGCCCAGCCATTTCGCGCTGGCGTGCACAACCCTGATGCTCGCAGGAAATATCTCGGTATCGCACTTCCAGACAAAAGCGGCATTGTCCAAGTCGGAATAGACGAATCGCATGTCACGAGGATGTTCCCGTTCATCATGGGCTTCATTTTTGATGAATGGCTTCTGGGCGAACATGGTTTCTTCCTTTGCGCGTCAACTGCCGATGGACAACTTATTTCAAATCCCGCCAGACATAGGGACGAGGCACGATTCCTTTCCGAGACTGGCTATAACCCGAAAGACCCATCGGTTATCGAAAACGGCAAGACGACGTTTCGACAGACGCTTTTCGGCGACATCTGCGACTGCCGCGCTGTGATTTTTGCCGATTATCGAATCATTGCCGCCCTTCCTCCAACTGAATACTATACGACTCGGACAATATACTTCACAGCGACGGCCATTGCCCTTGCCATCGTGCTTTCCTGTTTTGCCCTTCTTCTCTGGCGAATCGACAAAGACTCCGCGCGCATAGAGGCATTCTATGCCGCAGAGGAAAACAAACGGACCGCCGAACTTGAATTAGGTAAAACAATCCAATTGGCGACATTGCCGACGGAATTTCCCAACTCGGAATATTTTAGTGTTGCTGCCGCCATGGTTCCAGCACGTGAAGTCGGCGGCGATTTCTATGACATCTTTGCCATTGATGACACACACATCGCATTCCTTGCAGCCGATGTTTCGGGCAAGGGAATCACAGGTGCACTCTACATGATGACAGCCAAGACGCTTATAAAGGACACGCTTCTTGCAAGCGATGCCAATTCCCCTGCGGCTGCACTGACATCGGTAAATGCCGAACTCTGCCGCAACAATCCAGCGGAAATGTTCATTACCGCCTGGGTTGGCGTCCTGGACATTGACACTGGGACTGTCCTGTTTGCCAATGCGGGACACAATCCACCGATTCTCCGCCATGCTTCTGGAAAGGTGGAATGGCTCAGGCAACGTTCTGGCTGCCCGCTGGCATGTTTTGAAACTGCGGTCTATAAGCAGATTGAAATCAGCCTGTCTCCCGAAGACGCACTATTCCTCTACACGGACGGCGTCACTGAAGCAATGAATGACTCGGGAGAACTCTTCGGCAACGACAGGCTTTTTGACACCTTGCAGGCAATGCTGCCGCCTGCGCCCCAAGACGGCAAGCCGACAAAGAATTTCCCATCACAAATCTGCCATGAAGTTCGAACCGCTGTAGAGCATTTTGCCGCAGGTGCCCCCCAGGCTGACGACATCACGGTTCTTTCAATTCAGTATATCTCATCCACCGAACGCTATCTGCGCACATTCCCTGTCACAGAAGATGCACTCAACTCAGCGGCGGCGTTTGTAGAAAGCCACCTAGATTCATCCAACTGTTCACCCAAGGCAAAATCCCAGTTGTTAATCGCACTTGACGAAATCATCTCCAATATCATTCGTTGCTCTAATGCGTCAGGAATTTCGCTTTCACTTCGTTTAACCCATGCGCCAGATGGAGTGATTATATCGATATCGGATGACGGAAGACCCTTTAACCCCCTTAAAGTTCCCTCACCTGACACATCGCTGTCGCTTCAAGATCGTCCCATTGGCGGCCTCGGTATCCTCCTGTTGCGTAAAACCATGGACAATCTTTTCTATCGCTATGCCCGTGGCTGCAATATCCTAACCATTCACAAGAATTTCTAGCGTGGTTCCGCTCAGACAGCGTTCAATTATTCCCCATGAGGGGTGGTAATTGTTTATGTCAATGAGACTGTTGCAAAGCCCCCGAAGGGACAAATATTAGCCCACAGGTTTCGCTTCGCTCAACCTAGGGGCGCTGATCCAAAAGAATTCCGACTGCGAAGGTTGAACCTCCATTGTGGAATGGAGTGTCAGACAAAAAGGTAGTCGTTAAGCACTGGCTGAAGCCCTTCCGATTCCATGTCATGGTACATGGAATTCAAACTGCGTCCATCGGCGATTTCGAACTGCTCGTCGCCCTCTTCCCCGCATTCCTTGCCTGTATATTTGCTTTCATGGTCACCGATTCCAGTCGAAACGCCTGCTGAAATCTTCGTCGCCGCGATTTTGGCGATGCCATTTCTGAAAGACGCGCTTTCACGTGATGAAACCGTGATGCCCGCGTATGGCAGGAATATTCTGTAGGCACACAAAATCTGGCAAAGTTGGCGTTCATGGACATCCTGTGGATTGATGGCCGCATTATTCACAATTGGGCGCAGGCGCGGACAAGAGAGGGAGATTTCTGCATGCGGATATTTACGCTGCAGGAAATGTGCATGAAGCCCTGTGGTAAGCGCATCCTTTCTAAAATCCGCCAGTCCAAGCAATGCAGAGAACCCCACGCCTCGCATTCCTCCTCGAATTGCCCTTTCCTGCGAATCGAAGCGATATGGCCACACGCGTTTGTGGCCAGCCAGATGCAGTTGCTCGTAACGCGTCAAATCATACGTTTCCTGGAATACTGTAACATAATCCACGCCACGTTCATGAAGGTATTTGTATTCATCAACGTTCAATGGATAGACTTCAATGCCGACCATTCGGAAATATTTCCTTGCAAGCGCACATGCATCGCCGATATACTCCACGCCGCTTTTTCCACGGCTTTCGCCAGTCAAGATAAGGATTTCCTCCATGCCCGAATTGGCAATGACTTTCATCTCGTGTTCAATTTGGTTCATATCCAGACACATCCGCCGAATATGATTGTAGCAGTTGAAACCACAGTAAACACAGTAGTTCTCACAATAGTTGGCGATGTACAACGGAGTGAAAAGATAGACTGTGTTGCCGAAATGGCGAACAGTCTCTTTTCGCGCGCGAACTGCCATCTGCTCAAGCAGAGGAACCGCCGCAGGGGATAACAATGCCTGGAAATCCTCAATCGTGCAATGCTCATGCTCCAAAGCCCGCAACACGTCCCTTGCAGTGAACGTCGAAGGATCATACGCCGCGACTCGTTCCATCACATGGTCACGGATATCCGACTTAATAACCTCCATTCCA
>JAGCTA010000174.1 GCA_017963875.1 Victivallales bacterium
CCACGGACTGCCAGGGCACGCTCAT
Organism: Victivallales bacterium; assembly: GCA_017963875.1. The sequence goes on from JAGCTA010000174.1 coordinate 26, forward strand.
CGCGCGCACCATCGCAGAGCTTTTCTCCTGCGCCATCGGCGAAGGCCCCCGCGTCAATCTCTTCCCGAAATTCGACTGGGCGTACGCGAAGAAATGGGCTATGCCCGCCGTCACCCACTGCAACCGCGGCTTCCCCAATGAAAAGATGCTCAAGGAAGTCCATGACAGCGGACGCGTCTGGACGGGAAACCTCTTCGCCGTCAACCCGCCGACCGTCGAGGAACAGCTCAAACGCATCGACAGCGCCATGAAAAGCCTGAAAGGCCGCGACGGCGTCACCGCCGACGAGTTGTTCTACACCACGCCTGAAATCGACAACTATACGCAAGCATTGAAACGCCATTCCTATGATCGCGATATCCTCATCTACTCATGGGGCTGCGGCGAGCCTAGCCTACGCTCCATGCACAGGGACTTCATCGCCACAAGCCTGAATGCCTCCCACGGTCGCGGGAAAATCCTCCGTGAGGCATACATCGGCGCCAAAAGCTTGACTGAAGAAGGCGCCTATAAAATCGCCTACTCGCAGATGGCGAACTACTTCAAAATCAGCAAGTCCTTCTACCCCGACTTTGCGCGCCGCTCGGGCATCATCCTCGGCAATTTCAATCAGTTGAACACCATCACGCTTGAACACTACCCACAGGTCGATTTCAAGTACTTCCTCGACATGCAGATGAACATCCTCGCCAATGACCCGCTCTTTGAGGGAATAGGCATCACGGGCTACTGGGGCACGCACTACACCGACGAGGAGATGTTCCGCTGGTCCCATGCACTCCTTCGCCACTATGTCGTTGAGGGCCAGAAGGAAATGCTGTCAAAGAAATACGGCTTCACGTATGTGCCTGGCCATATTGAGAACAATGACTTCGCCGATGACCTCAAGGGCTGGACGGTCAGCGAGGCTGAAAAGGGCACCGTCAAAACCGCATACCATAAAGGATACAACACAAAGAACCAGGTCCGCTATGGAGATGGTATTGGTGACATCGGCTGCAAGTTCTGCACGCTGAAGGCGGTCGAAGGCAAGCCGAACACCATCTCTCAGGTCGCGAAGGCTCTGACTCCTGGCAGGGAATACATCCTGCTCTTCTCCGCAGGTAGTTACGACGAACTCAAAACCAATACGTTCAACCCACGCGAGTACGGCTTTGATGCGACCATCTCAGACGCCGAAATCGTCCCCGAAGGCACGTTCGTCTTCGTCGACAAGTGCGACACAGGCATGTACGGCTACGGCAATAACCGTAATATCGCTCACCAGAACCTCTACCGCTATGTCTTCAAGCCGAAGAAATCCGAAGTGACCATTACCTTCTCGGACGCCAAGGCCGTCCCAGGCGAAACACTCATGTTCAACTATGTGCAGGTCAAGCCTTTCTTCCCGAAAACCGAATACTGATTAACTAAAATACTGATTAACTGAAGATTTAACACCAAGTCTGAAGTGTCAAAAAGACATCTCATGACAATTCAAGGAGCAGCATCATGAATCGACACATCTTCCTTTTTCTGTTCTGCCTGTGCGCTGCCATCGGCCTGTTCGCGCAGCAGGAAGGCAAAAACCTGATTCTCAACGGCGATTTCAGCGAACTGATTGACGGACGCCCGAACTTCTGGTCGTCATCCCCTGAACCATTCTCCTATTTCCGCACAGAAGGCGGCCCTAATGGCATGAACTATCTCTCCATGTGCGAAGCAGACAACGATGGCTACGAAAACAAGGTCCGCGTAAAGTACCTGACGCTCGTCCCTGGAGAAAAATACACGTTGTCAGCAATGGTCCGCACAACCAATTTCACCGCGTCCCGTGGCGACCTTCTTGTCATCGACAACGGCTGGTACCATGAAGCAGGCTTCCTAAATCTCCCCAAGAACACCAATGGTTGGCAGAAATTCGAGAAAGTCATCACGGCCCCAGTATCCTCCGACACGACAAGATACGACCTCGTCATCCTGACCATCAACCAGAAAGGCACAATGGACGTCACCGATGTCAAACTCATCCCGCTGACTGAGAAGGCAATTGCAGAGAGCAAACCGACCAGCAGCCGCAGCATGACCAACCACGCGCGCCTCTTCCCATGGTTCCCCTCGCTCAACGAAGTGCCGCTCAGCCATCCCGAGGTCTCCTTCAAGTTCTATGGAACGCTTCACGCAGGTTTCAAGCCCGAACATTATCAGATTCAAGCACTTGGCGAGGGATTCACCAGCCCGATGGTTTCCTTCAGGCCAGGAGAGCCTATCAGCTTTACCTTGAATGGCATGAAGGCTGGTCTCCAAAAGCTCACTCTCAAGATCATCGCGAAGGCGGACGGCAACGTCGCCTACGAAGAGACGTACCTCGTCAATCTGCGCGACATCCCGTCCGAAGCAGAGGCCACGCAGGGGACGCGTCTCAATAACTTCACGGTCGAACTCGTCAACCTCCAGGTCAATCCAAACCAAACCATAGATTTCTCACTCGCCCACGACCAGTGGATGTACTTCACCGTAAAAGCACCATCACAAAAAGATTTCACAATGAAACTGGATGGCATGAAAATCGACGACTGCATCACGGGCCTCCCCGAGGCTTTCCGCCTTGTCCCCGCAGGCCGCCACACGATTGCGACCGACTGCCGCGGCACATTGATTGTGCGCACCATCGCTGAACTCTTCTCCTGCGCCATCTGCGAAGGGCCGCGCGTCAATCTGTTCCCGAAATATGACTGGGCGTTCGCCAAGAAATGGGCGCTGCCCGCCGTGATACACTGCAACCGCGGCGGCCCCAACGCGCAGATGCTCAAGACTGTCCATGACAGCGGACGCATCTGGACGGGCAACCTTTACGCCGTCAACCCGCCGACCATCGAAGAGCAGCTCAAGCGCATCGACAACACGATGAAAGGCCTGGGGGACCGCGATGGCGTCACCGCCGACGAACTGTTCTACCACACTCCCGAAATCGACAACTACACTCAGGCCCTGAAACGCCATTCCTACAACCGCGAGAAGCTCATCTACTCATGGGGCTGCGGCGAACCTGGCATGAGAAGCATGCACACGGATTTCATCGCCACCTGCCTGAACGCCTCCCATGGCCGCGGAAAAATCCTCCGAGAGGCGTACATCGGCGCAAACCAGCTCTCCGAGGAAAAGGCCTACAAAATCGCCTACGCGCAAATGGCGAACTACTTCAAGATCAGCAAGTCGTTCTACCCTGACTTCGCGCGCCGTTCGGGCATCATCCTCGGCAACTTCAACCAGCTGAACACCATTACGCTCGAATACTACCCGCAGGTCGATTTCAAGTACTTCCTCGACATGCAGCTGAACATCCTCGCCAATGACCCGCTGTTCGAAGGCATGGGCATCACTGGCTACTGGGGCACGCACTACACCGACGAGGAAATGTACCGCTGGTCCCACGCCCTGCTCCGCCACTATGTCGTCGAGGGGCAGAAGGAAATGCTTTCGAAGAAATACGGCTTCTCATACGTCCCTGGCCATATCGAGAACAATGACTTCGCCGATGGTCTGAAGGGCTGGACGGTCAAAGAGGCAGAGGAAGGCACCGTCAAAACGGCCTATCAGAAGGAATACAATAGCAAGAATCAGGTCCGTTGGGGCGGCGCGGGCGACATCGGCAACACGTTCTGCACCATGAAAGCAGTCGAGGGCAAGCCGAACACCGTCTCGCAGGTCGCGAAGAACCTCATACCTGGAAAAGAGTACATGCTGCTCTTCTCCGCGGGAAACTACGACGACCTCAAGGTCCAGAAGTTCAATCCACGCGAGTATGGTCTGGAGGCAACGATTTCGGACGCAGAAATCGTCCCCGACGGTACGTTCGTCTTCGTCGACAAGTGCGACACAGGCATGTATGGCTACGGGAACAAACGCGACATCGCGCACCAGAACCTCTACCGCTATGTCTTCAAGCCGAAGAAGTCCGAAGTGACCATCACCTTCTCGGACGCCAAGGCAATCCCAGGCGAGACGCTTATGTTCAACTATGTGCAGGTCAAGCCGTTCTTCCCCAAAATCGAATACTAACTAACTGAAGATTCAACACCATGTCTGAAGTGATCCAAAGACATCTCGTGACAATTCAAGGAGCAGCATCATGAATCGACGCCTCTTATCCTTTCTGTTCTGCCTGTGTGCCGCCATCGGCCTGTTCGCTCAGCAGGAAGGCAAAAACCTGATTCTCAATGGCGACTTCAGCGAACTGATTGACGGACGCCCGAACTTCTGGTCGGCGTCGCCCGAGCCGTTCTCCTATTTCCGCACGGAAGGTGGCCCGAACGGCTTGAACTATCTCTCCATGTGCGAGGTGGACAACGAAGGCTACGAAAACAAAGTCCGCGTCAAATATCTGACGCTCGTTCCAGGCGAAAGCTACAAGCTGTCCGCTATGGTCCGCACAGTCAATTTCACTGCAAAACGCAGCGACATTCTCGTCATCGACAACGGTTGGTACCATGAGGTCGGTTTCCATGACTTTCCGAAGAACACAGACGGCTGGCAGAAATTCGAGAAGGAAATCATAGCCCCCGAATCCTCCGACACGACGAAATACGACCTCGTCATCCTGACCATCGACCAGAAAGGCACGATGGATGTCACGGACGTGAAACTAGTCCCACTGACTCCTGCAGCCATCGAGAAGAGCAAGCCGACACCCATGCGCAGCATGAGCAACCTGGCACGTCTACTCCCATGGACGCCGTCCTTCAATGAAGTGCCAATCAGTCAACCAGAAATATCGTTCAAGTTCTTTGGAACGCTTCATCCAGGTTTCAAGCCTGAAGACTACATGATTCAGGCTGTAGCTGAAGGCTTCGCCAGCCCGCGAACTCCCCTCAAATCAGGAGAGCCAATCAGCATCACGTTGAAAGGCATGAAACCTGGTCTCCAGAAGCTCACCGTCAAAATCATCGCGAAGACGGACGGCAACGTCGCCTACGAGGAGATATTCCTCGTCAATCTGCGCGACATTCCGACCGAAGAGCAGGCCACCAAGGGTACGCGCCTCAACAACTTCACCGTCGAGCTCGTCAACCGCCAAGTCAATCCGAACCAGTCCGTCTCCTTCACAACCGCCCACGACCAATGGATGTACTTCACCGTCAAGACACCGTCGAAAAAGGATTTCACGATGCTTCTTGACGGCGTGAAAATCGACGACCCCGCCACGGGCCTTCCCGAGGCCTTCCGCCTTGTCTCCGCAGGCAAGCACACGCTGTCCGCGAACTGCCACGGCACGCTCATCGCGCGCTCCATTGCCGAGCTCTTCACCTGCGCCATCTGCGAAGGGCCGCGCGTCACAAACTTTCCGAAATATGACTGGGCCTTCGCCAAGAAATGGTTGCTTCCTGCCACGATCCACTGCAATCGCGGTTCTCCCAACGCACAGATGCTTAAGGAAGCCCACGACAGTGGACGCATTTGGACAGGCAACCTCTACGCCGTTCAACCACCTACTATTGAAGAGCAGCTCAAGCGCATCAACAGCGCTTTTAAATCGCTGAAAGACCGTGACGGCGTCACCGCCGATGAGCTAGGTTACAACATGGCCGAACTCGACAATTACACGCAAGCCTTGAAACGACATCCATACGACCGCGAGAAGCTCATCTACACATGGATAGGAGGCGAGCCTGGTAGTCTTAAACGCGTTCACACGGATTTCATCGCGACTTGCCTGAACGCCTCCTGCGGCCGAGGCAAACTTCTACGCGAATTCTACATCGGCGCAAAAAAACTAAATGAAGACGACGCCTACAAGAGCGCCTGCATGCGCATGGTCAATTACTTCAAAATCAGCAAGTCCTTCTACCCCGACTTCGCACGCCGTTCAGGCATCATTCTCGGTAACTTCAACCAGCTGAATGTTATTACGCTCGAATACTATCCTCAGGTCGATTACAAGTACTTCCTCGACATGCAGATGAACATCCTCGCCAA
>JAGCTA010000175.1 GCA_017963875.1 Victivallales bacterium
ATTTTGTCAAGAGATTCGTCTGAAACTTCATCGCCATAAAGCAGGTAGAATACCCCTTTCCCTTTGAATTCAAAACGCTTCCAATTCCAGTAGGCGCTCCCGTCCTTTCCATTGGCGTGTTCTTCCTGTCTGTTTTCAAAGTGTTTGTAATGGGTGTTCGGGAGGAGAATCGCCATGATTTCGTTGGGATAAGGTACAAGAGTATTCAATTTCTGACGGTCGGAAACATCGATTTCATGATGAGTGCTGAAGACAATACGTGGAAAAATGTAGTTTTTCTCAGTCAACGTCCACCAGTTTCCGGCAATGCCGATTTGGCTGGCATGTAATTTGGCATTAGCCAGCCATTTTTTGTCTTGAGACGACGGCACCCCCTTCTCGGTGCGTTGGTCAAGTGTATCCAAAAGATATGTTTCGACAAGTTTTGGATGATGAACGCCATTTTTCTGGAGCTCTGTGAATTGTTGTTTTGATATATCCGACTGCAGAATTTCGTCAAGCCGTCCGAATAAAGGGATTGTCCCATCGTATGTGTGCATGGCAGGCATTTCGATGTAGGCTTCGTAGTTTGGAAGGGAATACCATTCCTCCCAGAGGATACAGTCGGTCGGCATGCCGGGCAGGAGTCGCGACTGGACCTTTTTGCTGGGCGGCGTCAGGACAAGCCGCCAGCATGCAGGCATGTCGAATGGTTCACCTTCCTGTTTCCAGGCCGTGGGCGATTCCCTCCTATGGATCAACCTTGATGTTCTGGTGTTGCTTGAAGGGCTTGGTTTATAATCGACAACCAGCACAGGGGCGTCGATGCCTGGATCTTGGGTAGTGACGGCATAGAAATCCTGTGCAGGCAATTGCTTCAAAAAATTGACAACTGTTTTGAAAAGCGGATCAATGGCCCCTCCTTTCATTTCCAATTGCGGCAAGTCTGGATTGCTTTCCGCCAATTCATTGTATTTTTTTGCCCCGTGGTTCTTGAGAAGCGCCAGTAGTTTGGTTTTGTCACACGTTTTGAAATTGGCTTCATCCTCCACGATGTCAAGAGCTGCTTGCTGTGGGTAATTGTATTCTGGAACTTCATTAGGGGAGAAACCGCAGTCCAAAAGGAGCTGTATGATTTCCGTCAAGTTTTCTATTCCTGTTCCTTGGTGTGTATTATTTGATAGCCATTGATGGATAAGCGCCTTGTTCTTTTGATCTATGGTTATGCCTTGCGGAAGACCGTTGCTGAGAACAAGGCGAAGGGAATCGACATCTGACGGTTTAAATGTATACAAGAATGCAATAGGAATCTGTGCTCCGTGCTCCTGAAGAAGTCTAAGTGCTTCGAGATTATGATGATATTGCGCAGTAAGAATGGGCAGTGGTTTGGCATTGGGGTTGGCTCCTGAGGCCAGTCTTTTGGCGAGGCGGTCCATGTCATTGATTTTAATCAAGACATTCAGAGGTGGATTGATTTTGTAGTTCGCGTACAAAATGGCATCCAATGGAAGAAGCACGACATCTGCCGCCAATTCAAATGGGAGGTCTGGAAGGAGCAGGGGAGTTTTGGTAAAAGAGGTAAGTCTGAGACAGTAGGCGGTTCCGCCGAAGAATCTGTCCGGCGTTTTTAACATGCCTTCGCATTCCAGACCGATTCTGCAACAGCCAGTGCCCATGAATACGAAAAGAAGGCATAACGATAGCAGATGACAATGCCTGCGGGGCTGCAGGAGGACGATAATGGGAGGCATGAATAAGGATGATGGTTTCATGGCATGAACCTCCTTGAAAGGCTGTTTGCCGATGGTTGGCTATTAGCATCATGGTAATGGATTCAACGTAATTTAACTGATTGCAATACATTTGCAAATGCTGATGGAAGAAGCAAAAATGTAAAAATGGGAAGGTGTCAAAGGAGTCGGGGGGAAGAGGGAAACGTGAGAAAAATCGCCATGTGCATTTCAAAAATGACAATGAAAAAGTAAAGTAATGCATGGGATGATTGCAGAGGTGCGTCAGAAATGGTTGTCTGATTGAATCGTCACTATGAAATTGGGATTTTCAAGTTGCTGCTATCCGCATAGGAACTTATTGGAAAATCTGCTGTTCGCAAAGGAGCAGGGCTTTGACTTTGTGGAATGCATGAATATCCATATAGACGAAATCCTGCAATCAACGGATCTTACGGAAACATTAAACAACCGTCTTCGTGAATTGCCGATGGGGCTGACTATTCATCATGCGTTGCCGCAGCCTGACAACGACGGAAAAGTCGCGGCTTTTAAGCAATCAATACAAAGAATTTACGCATGGTTGACGGCGAATCCGGGACTGGCGCAGGTCCTGTCGTTTGACACATGGGTTGACCGGCAGGCGAGTCTGCCGTTGTTGCTGTGGGTCTTGGAAATGTTCAAAGACATGGACATTCCGATTGCGACTGAGGATTATCCGCTGAATGCACGCGATGCGGAGTCGTGGAAAGAAGCGATGGCATATCCTCACTTTTGCATTTTGTCTGATCTGGCCCATACAA
>JAGCTA010000176.1 GCA_017963875.1 Victivallales bacterium
AAACAGGCGGATGTAGGAGAGAATGTCAACAAATGAATTGATGAATGAAAATGGCGAATAAATGACGTCACCAAAATTCTTCCAGTTGATGGAGCATGTCAGAATGGCGACGAAACCGATGCCGTACAATGCATACATCAAACCATCGGTATGCGGTACGCCTCCAGCGATGAGTTTGGCGGCTGCGAAGAAATTCGCCCAGAGGAACAACGCCCAGCCGAGATTACCAATCACGTCCTTGATGGATTTGCGCTGGTTGTAGGCGCACCATGCGTGTGCAAGCGACGTATGGAAGGCCCCGATGAAGAAACAAAGGAGTTTGATGTGCTCCTGTGTGCCGTCTTCGGAAAGCCACGGAAGACCGCTAAGAGGGAAGGGCATGCGGTTGTTGGGAATTCCAAACCAATTGCCTGACAGTGCCCCGAAGACAAAGACACACACGCTCATGGAAAGCAGTACCTTCAGCCCCTTGCGCGCACTTTGTGATTTGGCTTTCAAAAGGCCAAATCCTGTGAGTAAGATGAGCAATACGCCATAGCCCGCATCGCCAATCAGCATTCCGCAGAAAAGCGACAGAAAGAGGAACATTGCAACGCTGACGTCCGTTTCAAAATAGCCAGGGAGAATGCCGACAAAATCGAAGATGGACTGTGCCATGCTGAATTTGCCTGGAATATTCAGAAGCGTTGGCACATCGCTGTCGTCTTCCTTGATGTCTTCATATCGAATCGCCCAGCCTGATTTTCTGGCGCAGACCAGCAGTGCGTCGAGCCGTGACATTGGGACATAGCCCGCAATATAGGCAAGAAGGTCATTGCCGCCCATGCCGTCGCGTGCCTGTGCAAAGTCGATGTCGCTTTGGAGCGAAGGTGCCAGGCTGCGAATCGGTTCCAAGGCGGTGGCTGCGAGGTCATCCAATTCCGAGTTCAGTCGTCGTTCTGTGGCTTCTGCTGTTGCGAGTCGTGCTTCCAGAGTCGCGAGGTTTGTGCATTCTGGCATTGGTGCCAGCGGTAGTTGGCAGTCATCGGTCGGAGAGAGCGAAATGACTGTGAAATATGTCTTCTTTTTATCTCCGCTGATGGTTTTGACAATGGAATCCGCAGGCAGTTTCAATGTGGGTATTGACGCGGCTGGCGCCGCACAGAAGGCAACGTGTATGCCCGCGGCGCGGAGGTTATCAATGCTCTTGGAGTCAAAACTTCCCCACGGCGCCAGAAGTGCCAGATCCTTCCGTGTCTGAATGCGGCTTTCCTTCAGTTTGTCGAGGGCATCCAGTTTTTCAATGGTATCTTCCAGTGCCTTTTGAGCCTGAAGCGCTTCCTTTGACTTTGATGATGCCGCAGGCTTTCGGCTGGACAATGCGCTGACGGCGCGATTGAGCAGCGCCTGTCTGCGACGCAATTCGTCGAGTTCCGTGGACTGCGGCTGCTTGACGGGCGTCACATGGAGCGTTCCCAGTTTCTGCATTGTCTGGATGGCCGTCTGCTTTTCGGCTGCCAGGCAGACAATCGTGACTTTTTTCATGGTTTCAATCACGGTTATTCTCCGTAGGAATATTATGCGATGGTCGCGTCACGCGCGGCGCATTTGCCTTTGGCGATTTTTGAGCGACCGACGGAATTCGTCTGCTGGTCGCCGAGGTAGATATTGATAACGCGGATGTTTTCGCGTGCGTTTGGAATCATGACCTTCTCGAAAAGGTTGACACGCTGCGTGACGACGCGCAATTCCTGTTCAAGCAGTTGCAGCGCCTCTTCCAGCAAGCGTTTGCGCAAGCCCAATTCAATGGCACTTTTCACAACGTCAATGGCATCATCAAACCAGATTGGAGTCGTGAACAGGTCATAGCCAGCATCCTCGAATTCAATGGATTCGAAGATTGGCACGTCCGTTCCCGCGATGTTCCGCGTACCCACATTCCATGACACGACCTTGATAAGGCTGTCAAGCGCTGGCGCGTCATTTCCGCCGAACAGTGCGATGGACTGTTCAGAACGTTTGGTGACATCCGCCATCTGCACATCAAGGGAATTGATTGCCTCGCGCATCTGACGGACTTCCAACTGCAACTGTTGCTTTTTGAGTTGCAACGTCGGTAGATAGCGTTCAAAACGCTTCAGCGAATCACGCTGGTTTTTCAGTTCGTTTTTTGTCAACTTGATTTTAGCCATGATTATAAAGCATTCAAGTTAGTTTTTTGGCCAGAACTGGTTGACGAGGTCGGTCTTGATGCCAGTTTCCGCAGGCTTGAAGCATTCGGCAAGCGTTTTCCATCCGAGATCAAGCGCATCTTCCAGAGGAATGTTGACTGACAGGTCCATCATGCGCGCCTCGAAGAGTTCACCGTATTTCAGGAGTTTCTCGTCCCAAGCACTCATTCTGAAGCCCATGGACTGCTTTTCAAGTGCCTCCTTGTATTCCGCATAGAGGCGAATCATATTGTCCATGAGCGCACGGTGGTCGGCGCGTGTTTCGGAGTTGACCTGCTGCTTGAGTCGTGAAAGCGACCCGAATGGCTCGATGCGTCCGTTGACAAGATAGAACTGGCCTTCCGTGATGTAGCCCGTGTTGTCGGGAACGGGATGCGTCACGTCATCGCCAGGCATCGTCGTTACGGCAAGGATAGTGATGGAACCTGCCGTCTCGAAATCGACGGCTTTTTCATATCGCGAAGCCAACTGACTGTAGAGGTCGCCAGGGTAGCCTCGGTTGGAGGGAATCTGCTCCATGGTGATGGCGATTTCCTTCAGCGCATCGCAGAAGTTCGTCATGTCCGTCAGCAGGACCAGGACTCGTTTGTTTTCCTGCGTGGCGAAATATTCCGCTGTCGCCAAGGCCATGTCTGGGACGAGCAGGCATTCGACGATTGGGTCTGCGGCGGTATGGATGAACATGACGGTACGCGAGAGCGCACCGTGTTCGTCAAGAGTGTTCTTGAAAGTCAAGTAATCATCGTACTTGAGGCCCATGCCGCCAAGCACGATCATATCGACTTCTGCCTGCATGGCGATTCGTGCCAGCAGTTCGTTGTATGGTTCACCTGCCACGGAGAAAATAGGAAGTTTCTGTGATTCGACGAGTGTATTGAAAATATCGATCATCGGGATACCCGTACGAATCATGTTCTTTGGGATGATTCGGTTGGCTGGATTGACTGATGGACCGCCGATGTCAATGAGATTGTCCGTGAGGGCTGGGCCTTTGTCGCGCGGGGATCCATTGCCAGTGAAGATTCGGCCAAGAAGCGCGTCTGAGGCTGAGACCTTCATTGGACGGCCCAGGAAACGCACTTCAGCATCCGTGGAAATGCCGCGCGAACCAGCGAAAACCTGAAGATAGACGCGCTGCTTGTCCAGGCGGATGACCTGCGCAAGGGACGAGCCTCGCTGGGATTTGACCTCTGCCAGTTCACCATTGGCGACATTTTCGGCTTCGACAGTGATGACGTTGCCGCTGATCTGGATGATTCGATGGTACAGTTTTCTCATAATTCGTGGAATGTTATGTGGGTGAACGGGTTAAGCGTTGAGCATATCGTCGATTTTCTTTTCCTGTGCCTTGAAATCATCGGACTGCCATGGGAGATAGTTCCAGTCGATGAACAATTGGCGGAGGTTCTGGAAGAACGTCCGCGCCTGGTCCTTGTCGGAAAAGTTGAACTCGTGGCGGATAATGGAGAGCAGTTTGTCGAAGACGTACTGCTGGCGGTCTGCGCTGCACGCGCTGTCGATTTTGTCAAATGTATTCTGCTGCAGATAGACAGAATCGATGAATTCGGATTTGAGGTATGTGATGAAGTCCGTGACGGGAGTTCCCTCTTCGCCGACGACCTTCATCATCTGGTTGACTTCATTGCCCGCTCGTAGCATTCTTCTTGCTTCGGAAACCTTGTCCGCAGGGACGGTCGATGCGTATTTGCTCCAAGATTCCAACGGGTGGATGGATGGATAGCGGCGGGCGTTGGCGCGGTCGCGGGACAATGCCAGTAAGCATCCGACGACTTTTCGAGTCGCCTGGGTGACTGGTTCCTCGAAGTTTCCGCCTGCTGGAGAGACGGCGCCGCAGATGGTGATGGAGCCGCGTGAGCCGTCGTTCAGTTTTACAAGGCCCGCCCGCTCGTAGAATGACGCGACCAGCGATTCCAAGTATGCTGGAAATGCCTCTTCTCCAGGGATTTCCTCCAGTCGGCCAGACTCTTCGCGGAGTGCCTGTGCCCAACGGGATGTGGACTCGGCTAGCAACAGCACGTCCAGCCCCATCTGGCGGTAGTATTCAGCAAGTGTGACCGATGTGTAGATGGATGCCTCACGTGCGGCGACTGGCATGGAACTGGTGTTGCAGATGATGATGGTGCGGTCGATGAGATGGCGTCCCGTGCGCGGGTCGTCCAAATGCGGGAATTCACGCAGGATTTCAACGACTTCGCCAGCGCGTTCACCACATGCCGCGACAATAACCACATCGACTTCGGAACGTTGTGACAGCGCGTGCTGGAGAACTGTTTTCCCTGCGCCAAATGGTCCTGGTGTACAGAATGTTCCGCCTTTGGCTACGGGGAAGAATGTGTCAATGGTACGAACCTGTGTAATCAGCGGGTCGGTCGGAAGAAGGCGTTCATCATAGCAAGTGACGGGGACTTTGACTGGCCATGTCTGGACCATGGTGATGTCGCGCTCTGATTCACCGTCGGATGCTTTGGCGACGACGGTGTCGATGTTGTATGCTCCTGGCGCGATTGTCCAGGTGATTTTCCATTCGCCCGCCCATGCAAAAGGCAGCATGATACGATGCTTGAAAATACCCTCGGGGACGGTTCCGACCGTATCGGATGCCTTCAGAATATCGCCGACTTTCGCGACAGGCGTATATTCCCACAGTTTTTCACGGTCAAGCGGATATACGTACAGGCCGCGCTTCAGAAAATAGCCCGCCTGCTTTGCAAGTTCAGGCAATGGGTTCTGAAGACCGTCGTACACCTGCGTCAAGAGTCCTGGCCCCAGTTCAACGGAAAGCAGTTGCGAGGTGAATTCAACGGGATCGCCTACTTTGACGCCTGTCGTGCTCTCGAATACCTGGATATCCGCTTCACGCCCACGGACGCGAATGACCTCGCCTTTCAGGCGTGAACCATCTTCTGGCAGGATATATGCGACTTCGTTCTGGGTCACGCTCTTGTCGAAGGCGACGCTGACCATATTACCGTTGACGCCGGTTACGCGTTGGCTCGTGATGTTCTCGCTCATTTTTCGTATGTATTCTGTGGGCTGTTTAGGAGGGAATGGTTTCCCTCCGTTTATGTTTTTGCGATGATTCTAGATGTCGTGGCGAACTGTCTCCGCCTGTTGAATGCCATTTTCCACGAGTTGTCCATGGATTCTCATTCCGCCTTCAAGATTCCTTGATGCCGAACGTTCAATCAGCAGGAGTTTCAACGCGTAGATGGCAATTGCGTCCAAATCATACAGATGGTCGTGTTCAAGGCCCTCAAGAAATTGCCAGCGTAATGTGTCGATGACCGATTCGCGTTCTGCAGGGGAGGGAAGGGCAAACGCCTCCTCTACTTGATGGCGCGTGTATTGGCTGATGCAGTCTGTCGGCTTTTGGGGTACATCGGCTCGGTGGAGTTTGGCTCCACGGATTTTGGCTGCAGTATTTCTCAAGAGTGTCTCGAAATCGCGCCATTGGCGTGCCGTACAAAGTGTCGATGAGCACGGTTCGCCAGTGACATCAAGCGTGAGTGCCTGAATGGCGTCCGCATCGTGCGGTGCAAGCATGTTTCGGCACGATTCAAGCAACTGTCGATGGCTGATGGCGGGTGCTTCCCCACGTTTAAGCATCGGCAGGCTGCTGATGAAATAATGAAAATCAATGGACATTGATGGTAAGGCTGGTGGTTTGAGGATGGAACGTGTCACTCGTTGAGCGCGGCCGTGAGTTTGGGACCGATGAAAGCGGCGATAGTATCTGTCAATGCCTGGTCAGAGAAGTCGTACATGACATCATTTCCAGTGAAGACAAGTTTGAATCCGCTGGTGACATTCCCTGGAGCGATGGTGCAGCGTGCTTTCAGGTCGGCGGCAAGTTTCGCCTTGACTGCTGATTCCAAGGTCGCCAGTTGCGATTCATTGACCAGCACGGTCAAATCGTCGCTGTTGCCGTTTTTCGCGATGTATCCGGTGATGACATTGGCGATGACGGATGCCAGTTTTTCACCATTCAGTGTCTCCTTCATGAGATCGGAGACTGACTGGCGGACGCGGTTCTGGAGGTTTGCCCTCAGGCTGAGGATGATGTCCCGTGACGCGTGGCGCAGTTTCATCATGCCTTCCTTCAACTGCACTGCCGCGTCTCTGGAAGCATCAGCGGTGATTTTCGCGGCCTGTTCCCTGGCATCGGCGATAATTGCCTCAGCCTCTTTCTTCGCCTTGGCGATAATCTCATCCTGTTCCTGGCGGGCTTTTTTCACGCCCTCATCATTTATTTTATCCAGTAATGCCTGAAGTTCGTCGGCCATGGTTGAACGTCCCCTGTGGTATGTTGAAAAGATTTATTTATTGTTTGGTAAACTATGCAATATAGCCATCAAAACGCCAAAATCAATCTTTTGCAGGCATGGGAAAAGATGTTCAGGCATAGAAAAAGACGTTTTTTCTAAAAAAAGGATGCTTCAGGGTATATCAATGTAATCCAGCAATGCACGGCAGCCCATGAGAATGTCATCATACGTCTCATCGAAATTGTGCGTGTACCATGGGTCGGCGATATCTCTTGGGTGGTCTGTGTAATCCAAAAGCCTGGTGACGGCGACGTTGTTGCCGAGCATTCGATGGATGTTTCGGACATTCGCCTCGTCCATGCCGATGATGAGGTCGAAGCGTTCGATGTCCGTGAGATTGATCTGTCGTGCGCGGTGAGGGATGCAGGGGATGCGCATTTCGCGCAGTTTGGCGACGGTGCCTGGATGGATGGAGTTGCCGAGTTCCTCCGTCGATGTCGCGGCGGAATCGACGACGAGTTTATCGGCGAGTCCGCGCTGATCGGCGATCCATTTCATGACGGACTGCGCCATCGTGGATCGGCAGATGTTGCCGTGGCAGACGAACAGTATGCGGATGGGATGCTGCAAGGTCATGGAATATAAGAGCAAAGGTCGATGATTAGTTTTGTGAACAACAACGCAAGAACGATGAAGAGCATCTTGCGGACGCCCTTCGAGCCATATTTCAGGCAATACTTTACGCCAAGAAAATTCCCGATGATGGTGAAGACTGCGGCTGGAAGGGCGACTCGCAGCACGACGTTGCCATGATAGGCAAAGACGGCAAGCGAAGAGATATTTGACGCGAAATTGATCACTTTGGCGTTTGCAGAGGCCGTGACCATGTCGATATGGAGCAATGCAATGGATGCCAGAATGATGAATGTCCCCGTTCCAGGGCCGACCAGTCCGTCGTATGCACCGAAAATCAAGCCGATGATAAGTGAAATGAATGTTGACTTCCAGAATGGCAATGGTGATTCAGCCAGTTCAGCGTCCTTTGGCATTTTCTTTAGAAACAGAAAAACTGCAACAAAAGGGAGTGCGCCAACGATGGCGAGTTTGAGCAAGTGCTCTGGGAGCCAGATGGCGAGCGAAGTACCTGCAAAAGAGCCAATCAATGCGCCTGACATTCCCACAAGTGCTTGTGACCATTGGATTTTTCCTGATTTTGCAAATCTTGCTATGGCAACGGACGAACCAATGCAGGCGGAAAACTTGTTGCTTCCAGCGGCAAATTGCGCAGGAAGCCCAATCATCAGGTAGGCGGGGAGTGAGATTAGCCCTCCGCCGCCAGCAATGGAGTCAATGAAGGCTGCGAGACCGCAGAGCAGACAGACAGTTACAATGCTGAAGAAAGTCAAATCCATAAATAGCCGTCATTTGTCGGCTGGCTTTTCTGACGGTTCTTCCTGTGGCTGATTCATGCTATTGAGCATTGCATCGAAGAAATCAAAGTCCATAATCGTCTGAAAAGTGATATTGACGCCGTCTGGCTTGGAGAAAACGGCAAAAGGGGTTTTCTGGCTGTCGAATTTCTTTTTTATGGTTGGCTTGTCAGAAATGTCCACGGCAATGACAGTACAGGACTTATGGTGTTTTTCATGAAGTTTTTCCACCATTTCCATATTATCCAGATTGTGTTCATGGTAGAAGACACGTTGCGGGAACAACGGGGCGTCCGCAGGGGCGAGGGCTGCGGGCTTCAATGGGTCGAGTTTGGGGAGCGGAGCCAGTTTCTCCTGTTTCTGCTCCTGTTCCGCCTGTTTTGCCAACTCCTTGTGTTTTGCCATGAACATGACGATAATCAAGACGATTATCGGATAGATGATGACACGTGGTGAAAGGCGACTTAGGAATGACTTGTGTTCCCTGTCACGGAATGAAACGGACTCTGGCTTGGAAAAAGATGACATAGGAAATCCTTTGTCCTCTGCCTGTTTTAGCCTCAGGCAGAGGACGTTGCGTTAGGTGTTATTTTGTTGCAGGCAGGGTGATGATAGTTCCGACCTTGAGTTTTTCTGGGTCTTTGATTGTTGGGTTCAACTTGAGGATTTCAGGAATGCGCGACTCATCACCGAGTTGTTGTTTGGCTATGGAAGCCAGCGTGTCGCCTGTCTTGACCTGGTATTGGAAGGGGGCATCGTGGTGCTGCGGTCTGTTGACACCGTCATGTGAGACGGTGCCGACAGTCACGACGTCCTTGGCGGTCGTCAGGCGGTAGGTGAGCACTTCCTTCTTTTCATCGGGGCGTCCGTAGTTGGTGAATACTTCCGTATAGAGCGTGACGGGACCGAGGACTTTCTGCGAGTGCGAACCGTAATAATTGGCCTGGATGGTATAGTTGCCCTTGACCGCATCGCGAATCATAAACGCTTCAGGACCATATCCTTGAGTGAAATCGCAGGAATTGTAGCCGCCTGTCGGGGTGTGTCTGTAGCCATAGTAGCATTTGACGCCATACGGGTCGATGGTCCACAGGTCCATATCGGTCATGTCCGCATCCCAATTGAGCACGACTCTGATGTCCGTGTCAACGAGATGGATGAGTTTTTCATCGACATTTTTGATTGTAACTCCCTTGCGTTTTGCACGTGCAATGAAACGGTTGATTTCCGTCAGGGCGATGTTCTCGATTTCAGGGAAACGATTGTCGAACTTGAAGTTGATGATGGTCATCATGGTATCGACGGCCTCCTGGAATTTCTCCTGGTCGTCGAGCGTGAGGGCGAGGTCGCGGTAGGACTGCGGCTCTTCTCGTGCAATGACAAGGACCTTCCTGAAGACAGTTTCAGCCAGTTCTAGTTCGCCGAGAAAGCGCAACTTGTAGGCGAGAATGCGCAGGAGCGCTTTGTTCTCCAGTTCCATTTCCGCGATGTTCGTCAGGATGCGGATGGCCAATTCCTTCTGTCCTGCGGCGACGAAGAAGTCCGTGCAGTCCATGAAGAAGCCAGGTGCGTCACCGTAGGTCTTTCGTTGTGCGAGATAGGTCTCGTAGGCGTTGTCTTTATGAGATTCAAGTTCCTTTAGATACGGCGTGTCGGGCTTCCATGCCTGAATGGCGGTCTTTGGGCCGCTGGGCGTGGGGGCGGCTGCCTCTGAGTTCGCCTCGCGCGCGGCTCCAGCCGCCATTGGTGCAGGGGCCGCTTCTCTCGTGACTTCCACTGCATCGTTATCGGCTTCTGCGGCTACACCTACGCCGTCCTCGACATTCATCTGGCGTGCGCGGCCATCGCCAGGTGCATTTCTGCGAGCACCGCCAGTGACTGCCTGGGCGATACGTGAGAAGAACCCGTCTTCATTTTCGCGTGTCTTTTTCGTCTGGGTTACCGCCATCGTGTGCGGGAAGTCGTGCTTATGCCATGTGACGACGACGTTCCACATATTCACGACGCTCTGAAGCGAGTTTGGCTTGAGGTTGAAACCGTCGTCGTCCTTCGGGTCATCCTTGTGCTGCTTGTCGTATTGTGCCCGCATTTCTGGCAGCGTTTCTGGGGGACGAATGCCGTATTTCAAATATTGTTCAAGGTTGTCAAGGACCATCATGGAGGTGGCAGGCGTCACCAGATTGTATTCACGGCTTGCGGCGACCATCTCCTTTTCGGAAGCGCTTGATTCAATCAGTTGCGTGATTGTCATCTGGCCGAAGAACGTCTTGAGCAGTTTGCCGTCTAGGTTTTTTTCTGCATTCTTGCATTGAAAAACCTTTTTGGAGCCACCGAATGAAACGGTGACGACGATGTCGTTTGCATCTTCGGGGACGGGGCCAGCCACGGCAAGGCGGTCGCCTTTGATTTGCCAGACAAGGCTGTCAGACATGTTTTTCCCATTGACGAGGATGTTGCTGACAATGGGCACTGCCGAGGCGAGCAACTTCGCCGCGTCTTCAGGAGGCGTGGAGCGGAGGTCGGCGCAGACGCCGCCGCTCTTCGCGGCAAGCCCGCGAAGGAACGGCGCATTCTGGTCTTTGTCGGTGAAGAACGCGGACAGACGGCAGTTGCCTGCGCGGATGGCGGCTTCCGGCGACAGGTTGTCCAGGCCGTCCGAGAACAGCCATGCGTCCGCGTTGTCAGGAATCGCGGCCAAAGCCCTGGAAACGGATGTCCCGCCGTCGTATGCCGCTTCGCCGATGCGTTTTAGGAGTTCCGAAAAAGAAGATACGGTCACGAGTTTTTCAGGTTCGTTGCGGAAAATAATGAGGTCGATGGAAGAAGCGTCTTTCAGAGCGAGTTTCATTAGTTCAAACTCTGCAGTGTGGTCGGATTTCGAGCGGGACAATGACGCATCCCAGAGGATACAAGGGCGTCTCTTGGCTTGATTTGCCGCGTCCTTTCCGAATTCGGCGATATCCAGAATACGATGATAGGTGGCGTATGCCTTGCCGTCGGAA
>JAGCTA010000177.1 GCA_017963875.1 Victivallales bacterium
CACGTCTCACGTCTCACGTCTCACGTCTCACGTCTCATGTCTCACGTCTCACGTCTCATGTCTCAGGTCTCACGTCTCACGTCTCGCGTCTCACGTCTCGCGTCTCGCGTCTCACGTCTCACGTGTCGCGTCTCGCGTCACTCATACGGCAAGCCAACGAGGAATTCTGCTCGGCGGTTCAACTGATGCTCTGGCTCGGTCTTGGCATTCTGAACCGCAGGGCGGTCCTCGCCATAACTGACAGTCTGCATGCGCGCTTCTTCAATGCCTTGCTGTTGCAGATATGTCTGCACCGACAGACTGCGGCGCTCCGCCAACGCACGGTTGTATTCATCGCTTCCACGATCATCCGTATGCCCTTCAATAACAACCCTGTAGGTTGGATTGACACGCAAATGCTCAACAAGGCTATCGAGTTTTCCACGCTCCGTTGGACGAATCTCATAGCGGTTATAGTCAAAATAAACCTTTTCCGCCCAATAGTTGCCATTCTTGACGAACGACTGCCCCGCCAGCAACCCAGCAGAACCATTCTTCGTGTCAGACCAACCATCAGCAGGCGCATTCGGATCGATGCCATTCAGGGCACTATTCTGCCCGTTGGCACCAGCGCCATTGCCAGCACCATTGCCCTGGCCGTCATCATTCAAACCAGCGATTGCGAGGCCAGATTCGTTGCCGAGGTCGCCGTCGCCAATGGCAGTGCCGCCAACACCCTTGCCGTTTCTTCCACCATCTTCACCATACGAGCCTGGTGCATTCTCCTCAAGGCCCATCAAGTTGATTTTGCCACCGCCAGAGCATCCAAAACCAATGAGCACCGCCAACGCCACAACCGACACCATCTTCAACAAATCACGCATCATGTCTTCCCCTTTTGCAGAAGCCGAGCCTCCGCAGGTTCTAGGCTTTTTCAAGCCTGTTGTTACTATTTAATTTAGGATTAAAAACTATTCAGCGGAAACTCCGCCGTCCGTGGAAACCGCCTGCACATCCGCAGGGACGTTTTCGTCTTTGGAATCCTCCCCCTCCTCCTGAGCGGCTGCCTTCAAGGCATCGGCGGCCTGCGCCTCCACCGCCTTGGCATACGCGTCATCCAGCAGTTTTGCAGAGACAATGCGATCCATCAGCCAGTTGGCGATGTTCATTGCACCCTGTTCATTGTGCATCAGCCAGCCAGACATCCACTTCTGGGCACTTTTTGCTCCAGAAACCTCAAACAGCGAACGCGCGTCCACCAACTCAATACCATGCTTTTCGCAGCATTTGCGGATGCTACTTTGCAACAAGTCATAGAATTGTATCTGACGGGCACACCAGTTCTTGAAAGCCTCTGGATTGTAACGTCCTTCGGTGTTTTCCTGTGGATAAATCGGATTCGGCAGCCAACACAGCAATTTGCAGTTGACGCCATCGAACAGCAAAACAAATTTCTCGAAATCCGCTGTCAGCGTCGCAAGCCGCTCGGTAAGGTTGTTTTCATCCGCAGTGTCATTCATATTCAGCAACGCATCGGCGATTGCGAACGAGAAAATCACCAACTGGGGCGTAAAAGGCGCGATGTCCCGCGAGAAGCGCTTGATGCCTCCCGCGATTCCGCATCCTTTGATGCCACAGTTAATCACGCCGATTCTTCCGCAGTCCGTGAACTTCTTCTGCAAATGCGATTCAAGCAACATCGGCCAGGATAGTTCCACGGGCGACACGGAAACCGTCGCTTCATCCCCAATGCACACGACGCGAATGTTGCTGTTCTCCATCTTGGCGATGGAATGCCTGTCAATGCCCTCTGGCCAGTCGCGAACGACGGGGTCGTTGCTCCATTCTCCAGCGGTCGGAATATGGATGATCGGACGCCCCGCCGTCACCATGGAACTGGGCTCAGGCGGCGTAAGTTCCGCGATTTCCTTCCTGACGCATTCGGGGCATTTGTCGGGCTTGACAAAAACGCCGAGATGAACGGCGAGTTGCTCCTGGACAGACCAGTTGAACGTCTTGCCACATGAAGAGCCTGTAAGTTCCTCAACTTTATGAGTATTGAGGAAAATAAGACACGACTGGCAGCGGCGGCGCGGCGGTTCGCGCAGCGCACAACGGTCGCGCAGTTGTTCTTCCGCCCGATACGTCCAGGTGCCATGGCAGCCAGAAACACTGCACGGGCGTTCCTCGTCATGAAGTTGCTT
This sequence comes from Victivallales bacterium, assembly GCA_017963875.1. The sequence goes on from JAGCTA010000177.1 coordinate 2,184, forward strand.
CAGTTCCTTGAGGCATTCGTCACACAGTTTTACCTGCGGCTTGTTGATGCCATGGACATGGGCACCGAGTTGCATGCTCCTCGTCCATACCCACGTGTTCTTGCAACCGCGGTTGCGGCATGGCACTTCGATGTCCTTTGCCTTGGAATAGAAATCAAAGCAATCCTTGCACATGCGCGTCGGCATGACGGGCTCCTGCCCCTCAGGCGTGTTGCGCAGCACTTCAAGTTGCTCGTATGCAGTGAGAATCCATGTTCCTTTGCAGCCGTTGATCTTGCATGGCTTCTCCTCGTTCTTCAAGGTCGAGAAGAGTTTGAAGCATTCATCGCACATGCGCGAAGGCGGATTGTCCAGTGCCTTGCCCGAGCGAACATGCTCAAGTTGCTGGTATTTCGTCCACAGGACGGTATTATGGCATCCCTTGATTCGGCATGGGAGTTGACGGTCCTCTAGTTCTCGATAGATTTTAAAGCACTCGTCGCAAAGTCTTGGCGCTGGGGGCTTTCCGCCGCTAGCCTGCTGTTCACGCGCGGTCCATGTCCACGTGTTCTTGCAGCCTTTCAGACGGCAAGGGCGTTCCTGCGCGGGGAGTTTTTCCATTTCCGCCTTGCACTTCGGGCAGATGCCGCGCGGGACCTTCAGTTCACCGCCTTTGGCATGGGCGTATGCCTCCAACTGCTGATACCGATTCCAAATCCACTTGCCGTCACACCCAGGCGTCGAGCAAGGCATTTCCTTGTCCTCCAGCGTCTTAAGGCGTGCATAGCACTCATCGCACATTTTTTCGGGCCGCGAAGACCTTCCACTGGCGACTTTCTGAATCACTTCCTCTCCTGAAACATG
>JAGCTA010000178.1 GCA_017963875.1 Victivallales bacterium
ATTATGACAACAAGGTCAAGGAGTTCTTCCAAGAGCACCCTGAATATGCAGACAAATTTCCCATCGGTTCTTCTTACCACTACCATGTTTCCACTCAGGAAATCATGGGCTATGGCCCAGCCGACTCGGAGGGCGTCCCGTATCCGGACCTTTTGTTGGAACATGACTTCAGCGGCGGCCAGGAATTTATTTTTTGCACCGATGACGACATCAGCGACAAGGGAGACCTAGAATAAGGCAAAGGCGGGCATACCCATCGACCCATTGTTCACGATGATGCAACTTTAACCAGAAAAGCAATAACGACAGTAACACGAAACTCGGGATTTCTACGGCATTCCCGATAAACACACCACCTTCCATGGAATAATACGCAAATGTCAGAAAACACGAATCCAACACCGGAACAGCATCACTTCATCAGTCCGTCCCATCTGGAACGTTACGACAAATGTCCGGGGGCGCTTCGCCTGACCTACGGCATCACCGATGTCAAGTCTCCGGCGGGGCTGGAAGGAACAATTTACCACGGGAAAATCGCCGCCGCCATATTGAATCTGCTGGATGGTAAAGCAAATGACGAGACGGATCCCATCATCGTCCGGGCCGTGCAGAAATTCAAAGAACTTGCGATGGACAACGCCATTATTTCGTGGACAAGCGCAAGGAAGGTGCTCGTCGAGCACGAGATGACTGTGCCCATGGACGACGATGTCTATGCCGCCTTCCAGCAAATGATGCGTAATCTTGGTGCATCAGAGGAAGAAATCGCATTTCTGCGGGATTGGCGTGGGACCGCTGATGTGGCAATCGTCGATGCAACGACGAAAACCGGAATGGTGATTGACTGGAAGACCGGCAAGGAGAAAGTCACCCCTGCGGAAAGCAATCTCCAGGGAGTCAGTTATGCCTGCATGTTGGCGAATGAATTCCACTTGGAAAAAGTCTATGTTGCTTTCTATAGCCCTCGAATTGAGTGGGGAGGCGAGCCCTTCCTGTTTGACTCCGCCATGCTCGCGAATGGCAAGGCGCGCATCCGAGACATCATGATGCGGGCCTTCCAGCCAACTGCCGAGTTCTCGCAGGGACAACAATGCATTTGGTGCAAAACAAAGGAGAAATGTCCCCTGGCGACGAACTAGTAGGCAGAGAAAGACGCTTCTGTGTGTTCCCTGCCTTGGGAAAGACCGTTCCTGTGAAGTCATGCGAAAGTATCGCCGGACCATAACACATCTGGGATTCGGACCCTGAATCAATAGCATAAATCCCCAAAGAAGGATTCCAGCATTATAGTAAGAAAAGCGCAGTGCTAAAACATGTTCCATATATTTGCATCTATGGAATACTTGGTTTCGCACGAAAACATTTTCTCATACTCCATTCCGGATTGTCAAACCATTCATGACATCACTATGGAGGACTTCTCTATTACACTTGGAGGAAACATGAATCATTCACGGTTGCATCTGTCACGGATGGCGATTCTGACTATTGCCCTTTTTGCAGGTATGCTGGAGGCATTTGGTGGATCAGTCACACAGAATGGGGTAACTTATACAACATACAGCAACTATGCGGTCGTCAGCGGGACGGCAGGCGGAAATTATAGCCAATTGATTATCCCTGCCAAAATCAATGGCCTAGATGTAACGGAAGTAACGAAAGACGCCTTTGATGATGATATCATTGTCGGGGAGTTGGTTCTGCCAGACACGGTCAAAACATTGCGGAAGCAGGCGTTTAACGGCTGCACGATCTATAAATTAACATTGGGAAATGGACTGAAAACCATTGAAGAAAAGGCTCTTGAGATTTATGGCCTGACCTCATTGACGATTCCAGACAGCGTGACCTCTATTGGCAGGAAGGCATTCGTTTATTTTGATGCTCTGGAAACCCTTTCCTTGCCAAGCAAATGTACATTTGAATCTTACGACATCTTTGACTATTTTGATGATTATGAGCCGCCGCTAAGAAGCATTTATGTCCGAGGTGGAAAACCAAACTACGAACTAAATTCCGCCGATTTCATCAATCACCAGCCTGCCATAACCATTTACCTAGATGTGCCTGGCTATTCTACATTATGGGGATGTCCAGTAACATACACCAAGGAACTGACCCAGATTTCCGTCTCCGGCGCGGCAGCAGCCATTGCGTATGGCGCTGATGCCACATACACATGCACGGCGACCTTCTGGGACGGGCCGACGGCCGTCGCCACTCCCTCGTGGTCCTTGTCCAACACCAGCATCGCCAGTGTCTCGACTGCCGGAAAAGTCACGAACAAAAACACTTCTCACGCGGCGCAGAGTGTCACCCTAAACGCGTCATACACCAAGGATGGAATCACAAAAACCGACAGTTTTGTCATTTCGCTGGATGGCAAGCCGAACCAATTGCAGGAATTGGAAATTGCCGGCAAGACAACTGTGACCGCAGGAGTTGATGCCACTTATATTGCCCAAGCCACCTATGCCGACGGAGGGGGCAAGACAGTCATCCCACAGTGGACCATCGTTTCAGGCGGAGACTACGCCAGCATTTCTGCCGATGGCGTCCTGAGCATTGCCAGTTTCCCTGCAGAAGAACTTCTTGTCACCATCAAGGCAGAGTACAGCGAAGGCGGAGTGACTAGGGACTGCACCTTGACCATCCATGCCACGCCGATGGTTTATGCGGACTCTATCTTTGAATACACATATGTCTTCAATCCCGGCTGGCAATTCGTCAGCATCGTTTTGAACCTTGATGAAACATCACGAGCAAAACTCCTTGCGCTCAAGCCATTTGCCTACCAGGGTGGATGCCTTCGCCAGGCCGACGATTTGTCCCCCGGATTGTCCTGCTGGATATTTGTCTCGGAAAAGACCACCGTCAAAGTAACGGGAACGCCGTGTGGCGTCCTAAAATCCGTGGGGCAGTAAGTTATATTGCTTAAAACCACAACCGAAAATAGGTAAGAAGATCATGCGCTTTCAAAGGACTTTTTTTGCTTTGGCGATTTGGATGGTGGCGGCGGCAATGTTTGCGCAACAGGAGAAGCAGTTCTTCCTGGTTGACCAGCGGACGCAGATGCCGGTCCTGAGTTACCCAGTGCAGCCCAATTGGCTGATTGGCGGCAAGACGACTTGGACGACTGACCCCGCCGCGCCGGTCAACTGGTATGTATGGACCATGTCGCCAGATCAGCGAATCAAAATCATCTTCTCCTCCCTCGCCGTGATTCCGTCCTCCGGCCAAATCCAGCAGGTGCCGTTCCTCCAGGACCCCAACATGCTGCCCAACATGCTGTTGCCGACTGTCGAGAAAGACCACA
>JAGCTA010000179.1 GCA_017963875.1 Victivallales bacterium
AGATTCATACGAAAGCAACTGGCGTTTTGAATTAAGCCAATCATTCGGCGACATCACCAATGTGGCACCAGAAGACATGATGGCGCATTCACGCAATGAAACCCCAAATGGCGATGTCGTTCTGAAATGGAAAGGCCATCCGACATACGGGCTAAATTTCACCGTCACAACGACCTGGAAACATTGTGATGACGGACGAATGGAGGGTCGGCTGGAATACAGCGACTATGAGGGAACCTTGGACATTGAGAAAATCGTCTTCCCGATTGTCAAGATGGAAGTCTATGAGGACTTCGATATTTTGACACACCATGGCTTCATCGTTCCCTCGCGCCTGCACACTGTTGGCAAACGCTATGAAGCACTTATCAACTGCATGCAGTTCTGCGCATTTCTCAATCATTCCCGTGATTCACTATATATCGACTGGCGCGATCCGTCCTGGACCGCGAAGGGCTACTATTTTCAACTTCTTGACAGCACGACTCTTTGTGTTTCAGGAATCTACTACGTTCCAATCGAAAAATCCCCAGCGAATTCAGGCTGTATTCCCTATCCTTGTTCCATCGCAGACTTCAAAGGCGGATGGTATGACGCAAGCCAAATCTACAAGCCATGGGCAATCCAGCAGGCATGGTGGACAAAGGCCGACAGACCTAATAAACTTGCTGACATTGGAATGTGGGTCTGGAACCGAGGGCTTATCAAAGATGTCCTGCCACCTGTCGAACGGCTTCAGAAAGACCTTGGCCGCGACGCACGCGTCGCATTAGACTGGTACTGGTGGCACAACAATCCGTATGACACCGACTATCCGAATTTCTGGCCGCCGCGCGAGGGTGCCGAAGCGTTCAAGGAGGCAGCCAAACGGCTTACATCACAGAACATCTTTTGCCAGGTCTATATCAACGGCATCTGCTGGGACCACGATACAGCCAACTGGGAGGACGGCGGCAGACAGGGTGCCGTCGTAAAGCGTGACGGAACACTTCACGAGCATGATTTCAACAAATACAACCACCATAGGCTCTGCTGGATGTGCAGCGAGGCCGAAGCCTTTCAGAACCAACATTCGTTCCTCGTCAAAACGCTTCGCGAGGCTGGCATGACGGGACAATACATGGATATGATCGGCAACTCGTCATTTGCACTGTGCTACAACCGCGAACACCACCATCCGCTCGGTGGAGGAACACACAAGGTCGAAGGATACAGGAAGTTCCTCAAACGCCTCCTCGACGAAAATCCAGGTCATCCCATTGACATCGAGTCTCCATGCGAACCCTATATGGATTTGGCTAGCGGATGCATCATCTGCGCCGAAACCTCCAGTGAACGAATGGGCAATACCGCCGAAGCCGTCCCGACATTTACAGCCGTCTATCATGGCCGATACGCCCTGTTTGGCAACTACGCACTGCCAGACGGCATTCCCCCATGGGACCCGCTATGGCCTGACAAGGACAAATGGCCCAAGGAGGAATCCTGGCATACGCTCTATCCAGACGAATTCTACGTTGAAATGGCACGCTTCATCGTCTGGGGCTCACAGCCGATGGTCTGCACTCTGCGAGACAACATCATCAGTTCCCCCGAATTTGCAGAAGAATACAATTTTATCCTGGCATCTGCACGGTTCTATTCAGCCAACTTGGATTTCCTCTACAGTGGCGAAATGCTCTCTCCCGACGGTTTCTCTTGTCCCGAAAAGGACGTCAGTTTCTTCTATCGGATGATTTTCACGACACAGGACAAAGCCCATCCGTTCACGAGACGGATGCCCACCGTCCTTCACAGCCATTGGCGGAATCCAGCAGGACAGACCGCCCTCTTCCTCGCCAACTACACAGCGGATGAACAGCCGTGGTCCTTCAAGGGCCTTTCAGGAACTATCGCACCGCATTCCTATCTGAAAGTGAAAACGACTTCTGCCGATTGAGCCTCGGCTCAAATTCTGAAAACTCCTATTGTTTTTGAAATATCAGGAATGATGTTATAGTATAATGTCATCATGCTATTTTCAACTTGAATCTACAATTCAGAAAGAATCCACATAAGAAAGAAACAAATCATGGGGAAGAAAAAAATGAAACGCCACATCAGGTTCACTCTCATTGAATTACTGGTCGTCATCGCCATCATCGCCATTCTAGCAGCCATGCTGTTGCCCGCATTAGCAAAGGCACGTGAAAAAGCCCGTTCCATCTCCTGCGCCAACAATCTCAAGCAGGTTATCACCGCCTATAAAATCTACGAAACCGATTTTGAAAAGTATATTCCCATGACTTTCAATGGTTCGACTTGCTGGGCGCAATTCCTCGGCGGAGGAGCGTATGGCAACAAATATCTATCATCAACGACACCAAATGAATGCGTCTGCCCAGGACGAGCACCTTTTAAATACATGTCACCCACTGCGACATACCAGCACCGCAATGCCCAGGCATTTCCTGCACCTGCATCAAATTATTATGTCAACCTGAATTCTTCGGATCTGACCATTGGCAATGCGCAGTACAATGACACATACCTCATCATGAATGCAATCAAGCAACCGTCCTCATATCTGTTGATTGGAGACAACTACTCTCCCGTTCTTGTCAATAATGGCAACCAGCGTGCCTATGGGCGAATCAGACAAGTTCCTGACCCAACCCAAACTGAGAACGGTAGTCTTTTCTTCGTGAAGGCGCACGGCGGCACAGGCAATTTCTGCTTCCTGGACGGCCATGTCGAGGCACTTAATTCAGCAGGGGCTTTTGCTG
>JAGCTA010000180.1 GCA_017963875.1 Victivallales bacterium
GGTTTCTGTCTAGTCAATTGCCAGCAGAACGCGCCCAACATGGGCGCGTTCTCCCGTGTGACTAGGCAGGCCTGTGGTAGGGCTTCCGACTGGGGCATGGATTGAGAACGCGCTCTTTTCATATATTCATGCTTGCCGTGATGCAGACGCATCACAGCCATGAAAAAGAAATCCCATAATCGAGAATCAAGACATTCGCCGACACCGAATGCCATGGACCGTAATTGTCATCTAACCGATTTCGTAGTTGGGCCGATTGATGTTGAAGAATGGGGAACTTGCGAGTGTCAACATTCCATAGACGCAAAGACCGATAAGTTATAAAAGGTAAGGTTGGATGAAATGAAACTCAAAATCCAGAACGCTTCAATTCAAAGAGGCGATAAACTTATAAAACTTGTCGGCCTTTTGTCTGCCGACATGCTTGTTCGCATGATGGATGAGGTTTCACTCAAACCCAATCCACGTAGTCCGAATGTGAACAAGATTACGAAGGCGATTGATTTGACGTTGGAAAAAGAGCCTGAAATGCTCCAATATAAGACGAAGGGTATTCTCATGGCTGGTGACTACATGAACCGAGATGGCGATGTGTTCAATGTAGATTTTCAGTCTCCTGAATATGGTGGCATTCTTGATGGGGGGCATAACTTCTTTGCGCTCGTTCGCAATCTCATGATCGAGGCCGTAAAAGTTCGGTATCCGTCAATGCGACCAGACGATAAACGTACCCGAAAGGCTTCGCAGAAAATCAAGAGCTGGCAGGATCTTGTCGATTTTTGGAAACTTGAAGGTGCCAACACGACAGAATTCGTCCAGGCAGTTCTCGGTCCAGATGGTGAACGAGAATCCGGAACGGCACTTCACCGTAAGCTATCCTTCCTTGTTCCAGTAGAGGTCATCTCTCCTGCACCAAAAGTTTCCGCACAAGATGTAAAGGAAATGATCCACGGAATTTCTGTGGCACGAAATAACAATGTCCAACTCAAGGATGTAGCAATTGCGCAACACAAAGGGAGTTACGACTATCTAAAACAGGTTCTCCCTGATGATTTGAACCGGATGATCCAATGGAAATCGGGTGAGAATCAATGTCCCATCTTACCGACGAAAATCGTTTCACTTGCGATTCTCCCCATTGAGAAGTTAGCGAAGTCTGGTGTGTTCACACAGATCGAAGACGCAGTTCAGGCGACACTTGCGGCAGAAGGAGAGAACGTGGACGACTTCCGCCTTCCATCGATCAGCCGTAAATCGATATACACATCGACGGCGGGTTGCGTTAGTGCCTATAGCCAATTGGTGGATGCGGTTTCCAATTTGGCTGACGATGGCGCAGACGAGAACCGATTTAAAGAAACTGTGGTAGACTCCCTCGCCGTCGTGGCAGACCTTCCCGCTATTTGGGATGCTCTGGAATGTCAATTTGAAACTCTTTTTGGGTTGGTCGCGGGCGAGGTCGGGAAACGATATGAGGACTTAACTTGTAACAAGAAGGGGCCAACCAAGAAAGAACAGCCTACACGATTCCATTCTCGGCAGATTTGCCCTGGACGATTCCCTGCCTGTACTGGATTTCTCGCGCCAATGTTTGTTTCAATTGTCGGCGGTCTTCTACGGTTTGACTCTGATTATAATTGTGTCATTTGGGACGTCAATCCAGAGATGATCATTCGTGAGTTGGATGAGCCCTCACACAAATTTCGAGCAATGATGACGGATTATGTTCGACTTATGGATAGTCAGGCATCGTTTGATCCAGGGAAGTTTGGCAAGACACAAGCGGTATACGACATGTTCGAGCCGTACAAGAGTGTTCAGGAGTGGTTTGCTCATGTCCGCAAGATCGATCGACAGAACAATGCCTAATTTTGAGAAGCCAGGTGTTCGCTGCGAAGAGGTTGAGAAGTTTCTCGCATCTTTGCCGGAAGCCCCCGTTTTCGATTTGACGGTCACATCGCCGCCGTACGACATCGGTAAGGTCTATGAACATCGTGTTCCTCTTGAAGAATATATTGCGTGGCAAAAGCGAATTATCACAGAAATCTGGAAGAGAACAAAACCCCGTGGCAGTATCTGTTGGCAAGTTGGTAATTGGGTAGACAAAGGGGAGATTCGCCCGCTTGATATTGTCCTCACCCCATTGTTCTGGGAGTTGGGGATGAAAATGCGAAATCGGATCGTCTGGCATTTTGGACATGGGACTCATGCGAAGACGCGTTTCAGCGGACGGTATGAAACGATCATCTGGTTCACGAAGGGCGACGACTATACTTTTGATCTTGATGCGGTTCGTGTACCGGCGAAATATCCGGGGAAACGGCATTTCAAGGGAGAACATAAGGGAGAACTATCTGGTAATCCCCTCGGTAAGAACCCCGAAGATGTCTGGGACATTCCGAACGTTGTCGGAAATCATGTCGAGAAAACGGCGCATCCGTGTCAATTTCCAGTTGGTCTGGTTTCCAGACTCGTACGGGCTCTCAGTAATCCTGGAGATCTCGTATTCGATCCTTTTGCTGGTTCGGGAACAACGGCTGTTGCGGCCATCTCGGAAGGGCGTCGTTTTGTCGGAACAGAAATTTTGCCAGAATACGTGCGGATCGCGACAGATCGTATTGTTCGTACATTGGCTGGAAATGAAGTGTGGAGACCTGCAGAGAAACCTATTTACGACCATCGTAAGAGTCATTTGTCAGAAATGCCGAGGGAATGGGAGGAACTTCAATGAAATTTGAGTGCTATTATCACCAGAATGCCGCAACAAGAATTTCGTCAGCACTTCTCCGCGATGTTGAAACGGGACTGCGGAGTGTATCAGTTTCTGATGGAGCGATTGCGCCGAATGCCGTTACCAACCCTATTCGTTGTGAACTGACAAGGCGGGGATGGTCTGGAGAGGTTTTTCTCTCAACGGAGAGCAAGATAACCATCTCAGGGCAAAAAGGCGACATTGGTCTTGCTTTGCAATTTGGAAATGTTAGCCGTATCTACGCTGATTTACTAAAACTACAGAGCATGTTTTTGGATGCGAAACTACGTGGAGCCGTTGTGATTGTCCCGGCATGGTCGTTTTTGGCGTCTCTTAGCAAATCGGGGGGAACGGATAACCGTTGTAATTTGGATCGAATCAAGCGCGAGCTTCCTATTTTTTCGCTTGTAATCACAATGCCTATCGCTTTTTACGGAATTGAGAGAGATTGAGGAGTCATTAATCATGAATCAAATCCAAACACCACCAGTTACTGTTCTTCTTGACCGGATATCGGTAATTGAAGCTCTTGGCCGCGAATCCACTGAATCGCAACAATTCAAGTATCGCGGAACCATGCAGCCGCTTCCTATTGTCCGTGTTCATCTTGGCTTGCCGATATACAGGACGGCCAACCATCGAACGAAGACACTACAAGAGGAATATCTGGCGAAGCATCCCGATCTTCCGAAATCTTTTTTTCAGGAAGATGTGGATTCAGCTATAGTTCAAGACGCTCAGCGGGAGATTTTGGAGACGCTAATCAATCAACAGGACCTCCTTGATTCGTTTCGAAAAACGACGGTCGAGCAGGAAGAGCCATTGCTCTGTACTCGAGATGGAAAGGTTGTAAATGGGAACCGACGCCTCTGTGCCTGGCGTAAGCTTTTTTCCGAAGATTCAGTACAGTATAGAAAGTTTGAATCTATTCAAATCATGCTACTTCCTTCTGACTGTACGGAAGATGATGAAAACGAGATTGAACGTGAACTGCAAATCAAGAAAACGCATCGTGCGGACTATTCATGGCACACAAAAGCGGCCATGATCAAGGAAATGTTCGATCGTGGTGCAAGGAGTAAAATACAAATCGCCGAACTGTTCGATGCAAAGCCATCGGAAATAGATCGGGCAATTGCATGTTTTGAAAAAGCCCGTGAATATCTTTATTCAATAGGGCATTCAGGTGAGTGGTCTCTAGTGGACAAGGAGGAATGGGCCTTCCGGAAAATAGTTGAGGGAGAAAAGACGATCCGCGATCAAGGATTGAAAGATATTTTCTCGGCTTGTGTGGCGGCTTTGCTTCAAGTTGCACCAGATGATCTTGGAGGGCGGAAATACGAAATCATCCCAAAATTGGCTGAGAACATTTCTTCTGTAGCAGAAGTCGCACAAAAGGAAATCCTTCCAGAAGGAACGACCGCGTCGACTCCCATGGCTTTGGTTATGAAGACCGCAAAAGAATGCAGGAAACCGGAGAATCTTCAAAAGACGGCTGAACTCGTTAGAACCGTTCTCGAGGCCGCTGAGGAAAAAGAAGGCGACATGGAAAAGAGCTTGAACCTTCTCCGTGACCTGACAGACATTTCTACTCGGCTCGTATCGGCGAAGAACAGAGATCTTGATGACCGGCAGCAGGACCTTTGTGCGGCCATGAAGCAAATCGAGGCAATTTTAGAGAACGCAGAGTTCGTTAAACAATGGATTGAGCGTCATGGAACTCACGGTTGAACCTCTTACGGCGGAATTCGTCAGAATCACGGTTCCGGATATTGCCTCGGTCCTTGTGAGGGACAGAATCCGAGGATTCTTCCCTAATCACAGGCCTGAGGCCAAGGGTTCGATTCTTGTTGCATTCCACGAATTTATCGCACAACGGCCCGTACTTTTAGCCTACTGTGAAGCGAACGAAATCTCGGTTAAAGAAGACAGATTCGTAACAACTCGGATCGCCAGATTTGATGACACGAAACGGGCTGGACGAGAGTTCACGAAAGAAACTTTGGAACTAAGGCTTACGGAGGTAGGTTTTTCTCGCGAACTGAAACCGTTCCAGATGCGTAACGTTTTAAAAATGTGTACAGCGATGCAAGGCGCATCATTTTCTGTTCCGGGCGCTGGAAAAACAACGGAAGCACTCGCATATTACTTCGCACTTCGTGAAGAGGGAGATGCCTTGCTCGTCATTGCTCCGAAAAACGCTTTCTGCGCATGGGAGGAACAACTTGCTGAGTGCGTAAAAGGAGGAAGAAGGACTTTTGTTCGTTTGACAGGTGGAGAGTCAAACGCGAGGAAACTTCTCAGGGAACGACACGCCTTTTACTTACTCAATTACCAGAGTCTTGGTCGCTGGCAGAAAACCGTAGGAGACTATCTAGCGGATAATCCAAGGGCATTTGTATTCCTCGATGAGAGCCATCGGGCGAAGAATCCACACGGGGTGACAGCGGATGCGATCAGAAAACTTGCGGTACTCCCGAAAGGGAAATTGCTTTTGAGTGGGACGCCCATGCCGCAATCACCTCGCGATCTTATCCCGCAAGTGTCGTTCCTTTACCCCGATGAGGACATTCGTGAAGACAATGTTGTTGAACGGATACAGCCTGTCTATGTTCGTACTACAGCTCCAGAACTGGGTATCCCGGACATCCATCATGAGTATCATGACATTAAGTTAGATTCCATCGAAATGGCTGCTTATTCTCGAATGCGGTCATTGTCTGCAAAAGCACTCGCCGATCCCAATCCTAAAGATGCACGGTATCTTCGTTCCCTTGGAAGAAGTGTCATGCGCTTGCTCGGTTTTGTCGCGAACCCTGCAACGCTTGCGGCTGAATTGGCGCAGTTTGATCCGCGATTGCAAATCTACTTGTCTGCACGAGACGGCAAGAAGATTGCCTATGTCTGCCAACGGGCTCGGGAACTTGCTTCGCAGAGGAAGAAAGTCTTGATCTGGTCGTCTTTCGTCCGGAATGTTGAATTGCTTGCAACACGACTTGCTGATCTCGGCGCGGATTATATTCACGGAGGTGTTCAAGCTGGATCTGAAGAAGAGGATGGAACACGCGAGCGAAAAATCGCGCGATTCCACAATGACGATCGGGCAATGGTCCTTGTGGCAAATCCGGCTGCGGCATCCGAGGGTATCAGTCTCCACAAGGTCTGCCAGCACGCAATCTATCTTGATCGGTCATTCAACGCAGCTCATTTTCTTCAGTCTCAGGATCGAATTCACCGAATTGGTATGCCGCAAGGGACTTTCCCAACGGTTGAGATCGTCCGTTGTACAGGAACGATCGATGAGGTGGTTGATTTGCGGTTAAATGCGAAAATTGATGCAATGGCGCAGATGTTGGGAGATCCGTCGATTCACGTGGACGGAGGTGTCTTTGAGGAGGACGATGAGACCGAAGTCGAATCTGCGGGATTGAGTCCGGAAGACTGCGAGAGTATTCTTGAACATTTAAATTCAATTTGATGACAATGTTCACTGGTGGATATCTTTCAAAACTTGTTTTGCTAACGACTGCTGTGGGAAGTGGTCGCGTACGGAATAGGGACGGTTTGTCGCAAATTCGCTTCATATTACCTTGTGAGCATGAATCATTGCTTCAACTCGGGACAGACATAGGCCTTTTTGTGAGTGGAGAATCATTCCGACTGAGTGAGTTCGGGAGAGACATCGAAATGGCCTATCTAGAAACACGTAGTTGTAAAGTACCGTTTCGAATGATAATTGCAGAATATATACGCCGAGTTCTTCCGCCATGGTCTCTTCGTTTTCCCGCTGGGCGTATGGAAACTATTGCGACGTTACCACCAGACATCATTAGTTGTTTCCATTCAGCCGGTTTGTTGGATTCCGATTTAGATGAATCAATTGTCCATTGGTGGAATGCTATGGCCACATTTATCCGGAGCAAGTTAGGAGAAAATAAGGTAGAAACTGGGTACAATGGAGAAATGTTGTCAATTCAATACGAAACCAAGCGAACCCGACGAAGACCCAAGTGGGTTTCCTTTGAGTCGAACTATGCTGGATATGATTTGGCATCGACCATGTCTGCTGAGTGCGATGAAGTCCGCCTCATAGAAGTAAAAGCCTCAAAACAACCGCTTGAGTCAGCATCCTTTTTCGTGTCGGAAAACGAGTGGGCCGTGGCGGCCTCACATTCAGAGAACTATCATTTTCATTTATGGATTTTGGGAGAAAAGCCAATTCTTGCCGACATACCATCGCAGGAGGTCGCACCACATATCCCACAAAATAGAGATTCTGGTCTGTGGAAGAGTGTGGAGATTCCCTTTTCCATCTTCTTTAATGAAGGCCTTGACGACCATTGATCCTGGGCACTGGTGCGCTGGCTCGACATGACCCTACCCCCTACTCCCTCCCACCTATAAATAGGTGGGTGGGAGGTACTACCCTAGTATGGCATCGGGGGTTTTGGCCATGTCGTCGGCCTTATGGCTGCCGCCGCCGCCCGCCAGCGTACCTAATGCCCTTTTAGCGCAGGAAGGGGTTCTTTCCGTACTTTTCAAGAGATGCAAAAGGTACCCAGGCTACATACGGTACATGCCACTCGGCGAAGCAGAAAGCAGCTTGAATATTTCAACAGGCATTCCCACGACTACCCTGTTTGTCTTGTTTTCGACAATCCTTCTGATTACACCATTACGTATAAGGCTATTGTATATTTCTTGTATCTTGTTGGTTGTGATATTTTCGCGAATCCAAGACTCCAAATCCGTTTTATATATA
>JAGCTA010000181.1 GCA_017963875.1 Victivallales bacterium
GGCGGCCCGTACTTGGGGTGTGGATGCCGCTCTGCGATGGCGATGTACTCGTCCATAGGAGCGGAATTGCCGTGGATGTGGACAGGGAAGATGGCACGCGTCCTCGGTGTCATCTTCCGCTCAACGTCCTCTGGGTCAAGCAGATAGTCGGATGCACGGGATTCGCCCCAGACCACTGTTCCACCTGCGCCGATAACCGCCAGGGGTGCGGAATCATAGTTGATGGAAGGGACGATGACCTCATCGCCAGGCTCAAGATTCAAATAGCGGAAGATGATGTCCTGGGCAGGTCCGCAACTGTTGACGGCAACAGCTTCCGCAACGCCCACATACGCGGCTACCGCCTTTTCGAACTCCACGATGGGAGCCGATGAGAAACCGAAGCCCTCCTTGAAGTTCATGGAATCGCGGATGGCGGCGACTGCCGCCTCCACTTCTTCCTCGCCGTAGATGGAACCAAGGCACGGCTCCGCTCCCCACGCCTGGCAGGGATACTTCAACGCCTCGCAAATTTCCTTTTCAGTCATCATGTTTCCAACTCCAATATATTATTATTCAAGAAAGTATGGCATAAGGCTGACGCAACTGACGTAGCTCTTTGTCCCGACTGCGGACTTTTCGTCGCTAAAGGAAATGAGAGGGTTAGAGCGCAGTGCCTTGAATACAAGCTTGTCATAGTTGCCGCGGTCCTTTTCTGAACGTGCGGAGTGCTCCGTGTATTCGTCAAGCAGCTCGGCACCCTCGATGGAGCAGTTGATTTCACCCTTCTGGTGGTTCAACTGGCGAAGACGCTCAGCATCGCCGCTGATGAAGGCGAGAGAATAGACCTTGCCAGGCTCTAGTCCCCGTGCCTGCTGGCGGAGTGTGTTCGCGGCACCATCGTGGCGTGTGAACACGGCGAAGTTGTCGCCTGTCGTTCCCGTCACGACGCGACGCTGCCAGTTCTTCCCGAAGAAGGGCTCTTCGGCGACTTCAACGGCTCCGTTGGCCTCCCATCCTTCAAGTCCCTGCTCGAAGTCGGGGTTCTGCAGATAGCCAGGCGCATAGACGTAGCCAAACTCCTTTGTGAACATCTCCTTGCGGCCTTCAATGACATAGTGCTTCAGCAGGGCGGCTGCGAAACGGCTGATTTCGCAGTCGCCGTAATGGTCGCCCCAGAAGTTGATGGCGCGAAGTCCATGGTATTCAGGGGCGTTTGCCAAGAGATGGAATTGCATGTCCAAAAAGTATTTGAAGTTGACGTGCGGGTAGGCATCCAGCCAATAGGTAAAAGGAAGGTTGCAGTACGAGAGCGCGACTCCGATGGTATCGGTGGACATTTCCAGAAGCTGTTTCAATGCGGTGAACTTCTCGTCCAGGCTCTTGCGTGCCTCGACCTCCGTCCGCTCCGTCGGTGGATAAATCTCGAAGTAATGAATCATGTCTCTGGAGACGGAGGCCGTCGTCTGTAAGAAGTCTGCCGTGAACGCAGATGGATAGACCACGCGTCCACACAGCCAGATATGGATGTTCTGCCCGCGGGGCAACGGTGACATCGTCCTGAAAAGGTCGCTGACGAACTGCGTCAAAAACGGGATGTTGTTCTCGATTTCATCGATGATGACAGTGTCGCTAATATTCGGGTTGCGAAGCCGAACTGCGAAGAACTCGTCTGCGCTTTTGCCGTCCAGGGGTATCTGCGTAAGGGAAGCCATGCTGTTTGAGCCATAGAACCGGTGGTGTCCTGCGTTTATCAACTCCTTGATCTGCGCATCGGAAATATGCTTGCCATGGGAAATGAACGAGGAGAAGACAGGGAGTTGGTGGCGGCTGGCGTGCGCATAATCCAATGGCTTCAACCCACTAACGTTCAACGGTCCATTCGCAAGGGGATAAAGCGATGTCTCCACAAGCCACGATGCTTCGACGGTTGCCTCGTTCCCTTGCGTCAACGCCAACTCATGGGTGCCCGACAGCAGATGCACGAACTCGCCATTGGCACAAGAGACACCATTCACGGTGATGGAGGCTTCCTCGGGCATCGTGAAGCGCACGGTGCCCGTAGCTGGAACGGCCAATGTCTGAGGAGGTCCTGCCTTCATCGCAATGGTTGCACGATGGCCATTGAAGTTGTTGCGCCATGTCACGTCCACCTTTGGTGCTGGCGGGATAACCGTCAGGACAAATGACGCAGTGAAGTCTCCATCATCGACTGACAGCGAATGCTGCCCCTCTGCCAGTTTGCCGACTTCAAAACGGTAGAAGCCGTTTCCACTAGGAATTGCCTTCTTTACCGCGCCGCCATCAATGGCGTACGCAAGTGTTCCAAGCTGGCGGGAATAGTCGCGAAAGCGGAGAACTACATTGTCGGATGCCTCCACCTTTTTCAAGTTGGGATACACGGGTTTGAGCGGCTTGTCTTCACGGACATAGTGCGCGTTTGCAACAGCCTTTTCGGAGACTGGGATGATTTCGGGGGCGGCAACCTCCAGTTCGCCGCGAAACCTGCTGACGTAAATCGCAAAGGAATAGATGCGGCTACGTTCCGTGGTTGCCTGGTGGACTTCATCCAGCGTCACCCAATCTGTGTTTTCAGGGAATTTCCGCTGGATTCCAAACGATTTGTTCCAGCCAGGGCCAAACGCGACAAAGCCGCAGTCATCGCATTTAAGCCCCTTTGTACGAATGCGAATTCTGAAGCGATAGCTCTCCCCTGGCATGATGTATAAGCTGGAAAACGCTCATATATCGCACGAGGAGACACCTTCTCCGTTGTTGACAAACAAGGCCGTGCGCCCCAGACCGTCGCTTGTCGGTTTCCAGATTGGCTTTGTCGGATGCTCCACCATCGACCAGCCGTCTGGGAAGTCGCCATTGACACCCGACGAGACCATGCGGCTGTTGTAAATCATGTTGCGCTCCTCCGCCTGCAAGGATGATGCAAGGCAGTGGCAGACTATTATTCCCATACATAGAAATATGAATCTCATGTCGTTTTCTCCAGACAATAATACAGAATTACCTAAGTAATATACCTTGAAGCCCCCTTTTTTCAATCCACACGAAAGTCA
>JAGCTA010000182.1 GCA_017963875.1 Victivallales bacterium
CTTGCGCATTTTTCTTCTTCCTGGTTGATTCGTTCTGGCCCCAGGAGGGGCTACCCCTCCAAGGACCGTTTTCTGCTAGAAACCAATAATATGACTCAAAACCCTTTCAGCATCACATCTGCGACCACTTTGCATAAGGCGTCTGGTGCACCTTGCATTTACGCTTCCCCATCAGGGCAGCGATCTGCTTCTGCGCCTCGCCGACCTTCGCTGCGGTCCTCGCGACCTGCATTTCCAAATCAATATCATAGCATTCGCCAGGCTTCAAGGTAATCACACGGCCATTCTGACGTTCAAACACCTTCTGGTTCGGGAAGTTGGTCGCTGGCTCCATGCCTGAGACATAGCCTTCCTCCTGGCCAGCAGTATGCTTCCACAGGCAGAAATGAGGCAATTGCGACTTGGTCCAGCGCAAAATCACCGCCTTGTCGCCCTTGGCTGTCTGAATCATGCTCATTGTCTTGCCGTCCTTTCCTGCGGCCAAATCCATGAAATAGCACTGCTCGACATAGCCTGGGACATAGCCGCGATAGACATCCCATGTCTTGATGTCCTCCTGGGCGCGGGCATCACGCGGCGCGACTTCCAGAACTGGTGCCACAAACTTCGATTTGGCATCGACAAAAGGTTCACCGAAATTGCAATGGTACAGCATCATGAATTCCGTATCGCTATTGGCAAAATTTTCCACATGGTCGTTGTATGACAACGTGTCGCTGCCGACTTCCGTGACATACGTCACCGTCAGGCGATACTGCGGACAGAAGCAACGCGCCTCTTCCATCACGCCTTTGACAATGATTTTCGCAGTGGTTCCAGGAACCACGCTGACCTCAACATAATGCGCTGGTATATTTGCGATATTACCATGCAGCGACAACATTGTCTCGGCGATATTGCCGTTGTTGTCGCGGACACGATCGATGCCAGGCGCGCCATTTGAATTCAGCCCGCAGCGGACGATGCATTCATTGAACCCTTTCAACCAGCCCAGGCCGCCCTGCTCCATCAGATTGATGAACGCTGGATTGACAGGGCGTTTGGCGGGGGAATTCCAGCCAATGTTGTAGCCATCGACTTCGCCGTGCCAGAAGCCCATCCCACGAGTCGGGACGATAGTGAAACTCATACGGCCGTTGTTGATGGTGATGACATCGACGCCATCTGAAAGTCCGCCGTTCAAGCGGCACTTGGTCACCTGCCAGCCCTTTCCAAAGCCTTTTCCGAGTTTGTCAGGTGTAATATTCGCCGACTCCGCATAAACACCATTGTCAACATCTGTCAGTACCCATGTTTTCTTGTCGCTCATCGTTGATTTCCTTTTTGTGTTGTTGGTTAGTTTGTTTCCTTGACTCTTACACCTTCAAACAACTGTAGATTTACGGAAGGGCGTTTGTCATTTCCGTCTGGCACACGTCGAATACGCACAAAAGGCCTTCCGCCTTTCCAATCTGAGAAAGAGACTGACGGATGACGGCGCAGTCTCATATCGACCACTTCGCTGAGCGGTCTCCATTCGCGGGTTGTCACTGGCGGAGCATGCGCGCTAATCACATAGACAAGATCGCAGTCCTTTGGAAGCGCCTTATCCCATTCCAGTTTCGGACGAATGAAAACTAACGGCTTGTCGAGCCAGAAGAATTCTGCAAGATACAGGCTCCAATTGTTTCTCTGCGGCTTGTAATAGATGCAGTCAACGGAATCCACCTTGGTTTGCAAGGAGCCTGCGCTCAAAGACGTGACGGCGTTCTCAGGTCTTCTGATTCCTGCGAGCGACTCGCCCGCGACGCGTCGGTCGCTGTCATTCCATTGAATATACCCTTCTAATGTGCAAAGGAGAAGGATTTTTGCTCCGAAAATACACCAAATGATGCGAGAACGGAAAGTGCATCGGCTATTCGTTCGCAGCACCAATGACCAGAGCACTCCAGACACCGCACCTGTCAAAGCAGCCGAAAACCATGAACGAGCCTCGCTGACATCCTCAATAGCGATGAAACTCAAGGAGACTGCCAGCCAGAACAGGCACGTCGCGAGACATCCAGCGGCAATCAGCCATGCTATTACTCGCATTCCCTTGCTGAGGATATGCTGATAGCGCCGAAGGACAATCTCAAAATGCACTCCAATCAGAACGGCAATCGGTCCAAGCAGCGACAGCATGTGCAAAGGCGAGGTTCCTGGGAAAAACCATACGCACAGGAAAATCACGGTAATGATAACCCTGAAGAAACGGCAGGCGGCAGGAGCCTGCTCGAACTGCCGCAGGGCAATGCAGAATGGTGCCCAAAGAAGAATGCTCCATGGAAGTAAATAATATACCATTTTCCATGGAAAAAGCAACAGATGCAGAAAATATCCGGTATTGTCATGCGTCACTCCTCGAAGTCCAGGCTCCTGTCCCCATGGCATCAATGGCTGGTCGGGCGTCACCCATTCCCACAGAAAAACCAGCACGAGCACAAGAAGAACGCTGATGATATGCGCAGGCATCTGCATCCGCATTTTCGCGTTCACCTGTCTAGGCATGAAGAACAGGGGGACATAGAACCAGAAGACAGCCTCCAAGCCCGCATTCAGAATGCCGATGAATACAAGTGCCAGCGCCATGCCCCACGCCTTGTTCCATTGTTTTTCGTTCACGCCATAGTGATACCAGCACCACCATGAGGAAAACGTCAGGAACGCCTGAAGAAATTCCGTCTGCGCACGAATGCCAATTTGGAAACTGACCACGCTCATCAGCACAACCGCAGCGGCAATGAACCCCGCGAACGCACTTTGAAGCCGCCGTGCGCAAATACCGCTCACTGTTGCCAAACCGAGGACGCTTAGGACGGATGGCAGCCTCAGACTCCAGACCGTCGGAGCCCTGAAGCCAGAACAAAGCATGACCAGCCAACTGTAAAGTGGATATTCCCTGATTGGCCGTCCGTACAAATGAGTCTTAAGATATTCGCCTGTGGTCATCATTTCCCGTGCCATGGCAGCCTGGAGCCCCTCATCGCTGGCACGCAGTTCATAGACATAGAGCGCCCCTGCATATAGCAATATGCCTAGAATTGCAAGCAGCACGATGCTGCGCTTGCCTGGTTGACGCTCAATATACAGCATACCTAAATTGCTTAATTAGTCTTTGATTGCACATACGGGAGCATGTGCGTAGTCCTGATAACGTTCTGCCAAACGTGCCTTGCACGGCTCGTTTTCATGGAATACCACGCGATAAAGCCATGTTTCCGTCGAACCTGCGGGAAGTTGATGAGTGCCGCATTTTGCCTTGTCGCCTGTAAAATACGACACGCCAAACGGATTGGCGGTCATCAAGCCGTAGTTGCGAACATGCCAGTAGGTTGGGAAACGGAAATTCTGTGGATTGTCCATGATGCAGATTCCAGTCATTCCTCCTGAAACCGCGCCATAGTAATCGCACCAGCATGCACGTTTTCCCCAGCATTCGTTTTCACCGACGGAGCCATCGCTCAAACGAATCATCCCCGCGCCTGTGCCGTCCATGGACGAAGCCACGCGGACGGAGCACAATCCGCCCTCTTTCGTGTCCCCGAAAGTCACATCGCCGCAGTCTGCGCTGAAAACGACCTTGAAATCCACGGTACGGACATCGCCTGGAGCGGCGAAACTTAGGTCACGAATTTCGGACATCAACTTGACGCCTGCTGAAGTCACCCAATCAAGAGCGAGCCTCAGAGTCACGCGCAGTGGTCCGCCTTCAATGACCTCGACCTTTTTGGTCACGATTTTCCCATAATCACGTGCCTCGCCCCAGATATCCGTGCCGTTGACATCCCCCCATGCGGTCCAAAGGCTTTTCTGGTGTGGATGGTCATGCGTTTCACCTGGGACATCGGGAATGATGGGGAACGCTCTTGTCACAGGCACGTCCCTGGTGTTCATCACAGGAAACATGAAGGGCTTCGCCCACTTGTCACTGCAATGAAGGGTTGTGAACAGGCGTCCATCAATGCGGACATCATAGGTCTCACCATTCTCGCCCGCAACAACGGACACAATCTGCTCCTGTGCGGTCGCACCTGGCTTGATTTCATACTCAGCCTCGGCATCCGCCAGTTGCTCTTTCAGCAAGAACAATAATGCCCTGCCTCCGTCAACCACCTGCGCAGGCAGAGTCTGTCCTGCGGCATCCTCCAGATGGACAGATTCCGAAATTTCCGTACCTTCTGGCAATGCGACACAAGCGAGACAGTTTCTACGGTCATGATGTCCTGATTTTACAAAAACTTTCATATTGACTCCCAACAATTAAGATTAACAAGCAAAAAACTTAACCACCATGGATAAAAAAAGCAGATTAATCACCGTCCATTGCCTTCTCGGAACTCCCTGACAGTACGGTGGATGCCCTCTTCAAGCGAAATCATGGGGCTCCATCCCAAGGCATTTGCCCTTGATGAATCCATCAGTTTTCGATACATGCCGTCTGGCTTCGTCGAATCCCATTCAATGCTGCCATGGAAGCCCGCCTCTGCGGCAATTTTCTCGGCAAGTTCCCGAATTGTCACATCCGTCCCATAGCCGACATTGATGACCTCGGGGTCATCATGATTCTGCATAAAATGGAAAACCGCGTTAGCCGCATCATCCACATGAAGGAACTCTCGCAACGGCGCGCCAGTTCCCCAGAGGATCTCTGTCATCCTTCCCTCGTCTGCGGCAGTGGTGAACCGCCTGACAAGCGCAGGAAAGACATGGCTGTTTGCTGGGTCATAGTTGTCATTCGTCCCATAGAGATTGCAAGGCATCAGGCTAATTGTATTCCAGCCATACTGCCTGCTTAGATACAGGCAAAGTTTGTATCCAGCGATTTTCGCCAACGCATACCCCTCGTTTGTCGGTTCAAGGGGACCAGTAAGCAGGTATTCCTCCTTAATCGGCTGAGGTGCCTGACACGGATAGATACAACTGGAGCCAAGAAAGCAGAATTTCTTCACGCCGTGCAGATAACTCTGCATGATGACGTTGTTCTGTATCTCAAGGTTTTCCAGAAGAAATTCAGCGCAATGAGTCTTGTTCGCCATGATGCCGCCGACCTTTGCGCCCGCAAGGACAACATAGTCGGGCCTTTCTGCATCAAAGAACGCCTTGACATCAACCTGGTTCCGCAAATCCAACTCCGCATGGGTTCGCTTCAAGATATTCTCGTATCCCTCCGACTCGAACTTGCGAACACAGGCGCTGCCGACCATTCCACGATGACCGCAGATGAAAATCTTTGCAGTCTTCGGTATCATCAGAACCCCCGTTCATAATGCGGATTGTCAAGAAGACGAATATCTCCTTCGACCATGATTTTCACCAATTCATCGAATTTGACCTCTGGCTCCCAGCCGAGTTTTGCCTTGGCTTTTGCCGCACTGCCCATCAGTTGTTCCACTTCAGCGGGGCGAAAATACCTCGGGTCAATGCGAATCACTGTTTTATTGGTCTTCGTGTCAATTCCAACCTCTTCAACGCCTTTGCCTTTCCAGGCAATGGGATGACCGACCATTCCAAATGCCTTTTCAATGAATTCGCGAATTGAATGCATTTCACCCGTCGCCGCGACATAGTCGTCGGGCTCTGGCTGCTGCAACATCATCCACATCATTTTGACATAATCCTTCGCATACCCCCAGTCACGAAACGCATCGATAGTCCCCATGTAAACGCAGTCCTGGATCCCACGAATAATCCGCGCGACAGCCATGGTGATTTTTCTCGTCACGAAAGTCTCCCCCCTGCGAGGTGACTCATGGTTGAACAAAATGCCATTGGAGGCATGGAGACCGTATGACTCACGGTAGTTCTTGGTAATCCAAAAACCATAGAGTTTTGCGACGGCGTATGGGCTTCTTGGGTAGAACGGCGTCGTCTCAGTCTGCGGCACTTCCTGGACTTTTCCATACATTTCAGAAGTCGATGCCTGGTAGAAGCGCACATTCGGACACGTTTCCCTGACGGAATCCAGCACGCGAAGCACACCGAGCGCATCCGTATCCGCAGAGTATTCGGGAACATCGAAACTGACACGGACATGGGATTGCGCCCCAAGATTATAGATTTCATCTGGCATGATTTTTTCAAACAGCCGATTCAAGTTGCTGGCATCTGTCAGATCGCCATAATGGAGGAACAACGACGTGCCTTCAATGTGCGAGTCCTGATACAGATGGTCAATCCTGCTGGTGTTGAATGTACTTGCCCTGCGAATCAGACCGTGGACTTCATAGCCCTTATCCAGAAGCAGTTCAGTAAGATAGGAACCATCCTGCCCTGTAATTCCTGTTATAAAAGCACGTTTCATCGTAAAAACCTCCACGCTGACTTTTCCTTATATAAAATGTAATTCAACATGACAGTCATTCAAGCCAAGAGAACAAAAAAAGCAAGAATCTAAAACTCTAGACAGATACGGATGTTCGGGCTTCTCTCTCGTTTCTCATTTTATCTTTCATTTTTGTTTGAGAAACAGCCATTATGCAATATATTGCCTATACGTGCTGGTTTTCGAATAGCCCTATTGAACTCGTTAATTGACTGTCTGCTCCACGGCGGCAGTTTTTATAACCCCAAAAACACATTAAAGGAACATCATCATGAAGAAAACACTGTTAACAGTCATCTGTCTCGCATTAAGCATTGTCACTTTCGGTGCGGAACTGTATGTATCCCAGTCCACTGGCAAGAAAAAAGGCCCTGGAACCAAGGATGCCCCATTCAAATCCATCACGGATGCCGTCAAAAAAGCCGCTCCTGGCGACACCATCAAAATCGCGGAAGGAAATTACTCTGGATTGCTCGGTGCCAGCGAAATCATCATTGACAAGCCAGTAATCCTCATCGGCGGATTCGCACCTGACTTCAGCGCCCGTGACATTGCAAAGCACACCACGAAAATCCAGCCGCCAAATGAGAAGAACGACTCCAAGGGCCTTGGCGTCATCACATTGAAACTTCCTAACGGCGCAGGTCCAGACATGATCATCGATGGCCTTGTCATTGACCAGAGTTTCATGAACAGTTACCATGACACCAAAGGCAAGCCCGAAGGCGTTGAAACAGGCATGTGGCTTGAACCCCCAGCCAAAGGCTCGAAGGACCTGTTTGCATCTGCAAAATCCTATTCCATCTACAGCGAAAGCGCCAGCCGCTACGAGGGCAATATCGTCATCACAAACTGCGTCTTCTCAAACAGCGGCAACTATGCCATCAACATTAGCCTATTCAAGGGCAAAGTCACAGTTATCAACAATGTCTTTGTCGCCTGCCGCATGATTTCCTGCAATGTCCTCTGTTCCAACGCACAGGCTGGTACCACATCCTGCGAATTCTCCAACAACACCGTCCTCTTCTCCTGGAGCCGCACCAGCGAATTCACCGACATGGGATATGGTTATCGCTGCAACGCCAAAGTCGAATCCAACGTCCACCACAACATCTTCGGCCTCAGTATCTTCGCCGGTATCGACAATGCCATGGGTGACCCGAAGACCAAGAAAGTCTCCATCGACAACAATGTGTTCTTCCTCAACAAGCGTGCAGACGTCACCGTCGTCAAGAGCCCCAGCATCCTCAGCCTCAGAGTTGACAGCGATGAATTCGAGGACATGGCCGATTTCCCAGGCATGGAAAGCGTCGAGGACAATGTCTCCCTCAAGGACCCCGCCGTGTTCAAAGGCATCATTAACGAAGCCTATCTCACCGCATTCCTGAATGCGTCCTACTCAGAGAAGACAGACTATGATGAAAACTCCCCTGCCAACGTTTTCCGTGCAGCCATGGGCATGAACAAAGTAGGCAAGATTGAAACGAAAGTCTCCATGTACGGCAATCGCTATCCTCTGGACGAAACCTTCAAGTTGTTCGGAGCCAGCGACGGAGTCGGCGCACAGGCTATAAAGTATTAAAAATAAATCAATACACCACCTATCGCCAACCATAGGCGGAGACAGTGTCTACTGTTCTCCGTCTATGGCTTTCAACTGCCATCATTACAAAACATAAAAGGCTGCAAATCATGCACGAAATCAACTTCTACGGAGAAAAACTCACTGCATACAAGTCCGCATGCCATAATCACTCAATCGCATCAGACGGTAAATACAAACCAGAGGAAATCATCGCCCTTTATCTCAAAAAGGACTTTGACGTATTCGCATTCACCGACCACCGTACAACCAATCCAGTCTCGACGTTTGACGGTCGAGGCATGACGCTCATCTCTGGGATAGAAATGCACCCCCACGGACCGCGAGGCATTCCATGGCATTTCCTTGTCCTTGGTGTGCCAGAGGATTTCCCCTATCCGTCGGAAGACGACGCCCAGGCGGCGGTTGACGCAGCCAAAGCGACTGGTGCCGCCGTGTTCTGCGCCCATCCATACTGGTGCGGCCTGACCTCCGATGAAGTCGCCACAATAAAGAATCTTGACGGCATCGAGGTATTCAACTCGTCCTGCCGCCCCATTGGCCGCGCATACAATATGCAGACTTGGGATGAACTCAGCGACAAGGGGCTTGTATATCCTGCATTGGCAGTTGACGATACACACGGCGAAAACCATCTCTACAAAGGCTTGACATACATCGTCGCCAAGGACAAGTCCCCTGCGTCCATCATTGACGCCTTGAAGCATGGGCGATTCTATGCAACCCAGGGGCCGATTATCACGCGTCTGACACTGGAAAACGGTATTTTCGAGGCAGAGTTCTCTCCATGCACGGAAGTCATCGGTCTGACGAATCCCAGCCGTGGCTACTGCATGGAAATGGAGGATAAATTCGGCTACGGCAGCGGCACACGCGAAGTTACTTCCGTGCAAATTCCACTTCGCAAAACAGAGACTCCTCTTTGGTTCAGGCTCCAACTTAGGGACGCGGAAGGGCATTACGCCTGGAGTGCCCCCATCGTTTACCAGAATCCGTGAACCATTGTCCGATGATTGCTTTCTAAACTGTTTTCCATTGATGTATTTATAACCCATCACTCGGAGTTGTTCCATGCCAAACATGTTCAATAAGAATATCCTCGATGAAGAAATCAATGACGAACTGCCTATCATCGACATCTCCAATGACACATTTCGACAGACTGTCATCGCAGAAGGCACCAGAGAAATCTACCAAGGGCATCCGACCACGATTTTGAGTAGCGACGGAAAGACCATCTTCTGCGTCTGGACATACGACCATGGCGGCCCTTGCGGTCCCATGGCACGTTCAACAGACAATGGCAAGACCTGGGTTCGCATTGACGACATCCTTCCTGCGTCGTATGCCGCCACGCACCGCAATTGCCCGACGCTCCAGCCAATCATGTCACCAGACGGCTCCGAACGACGCATCTGCATCTTCAGCAACCTGAACAAAAAACTCGGCATCCTCATGAGCCGCGACAACGGC
>JAGCTA010000183.1 GCA_017963875.1 Victivallales bacterium
ATTTGGCACGATGGCCGCCATCTATGTTGCCGGAGACCCAGGCGGCTATCTCTTCGGGCGTCATTTCATGCATAGCAAGCGTCCCACGAACTCGCAGTTGAACTGGGCGGAATATGTCTATGAAACCGATGCATTGGGAGCAGGCTTCACATCTATCGGGGTAACAAATCATCCATCGAATAATTCATCATGGAACTCTTGCTATACTCCTGTCATGAGATGTCCATCCAATTCCACTCTTTATGCCAACTGGAACTGGTTTGCTATCGTTACAAGTTATGGTCTAAACCTTTACATTGATGGATGGAGCACGAGCACAACAGCCCTTAAAAAGGAATCACAAGTAAAAGAACCGTCCGCATACGTTCATTTTGCTGAGACATGGGCGGCATTTGAACGAGCCAACAAGACACAGAACGATGGCGACCTCATTTATCTCAAGAATAAGAAAGACTATATCAACACGGGAATCGCCGCACCGCATGGCAAGGAACGCAATGAGACCTACATGGACGGCCACGTCGAAAGCAACAGTGCTGTCCGAATCGATGTGGCTAACAATACCGAAGCCATTTGGGCACAAACTGACAAATCGAAAATCGTCGCTGTTATCAACAATTGACCTTTAATTCTGTTTTCCATAACGCATATAAGGAGTTGTCACTATGAAGCGCTTGTTAGCATTCACTCTGATTGAACTGCTAGTCGTCATTGCGATTATTGCCATTTTGGCCGCGATGCTTCTGCCCGCGCTCGCCAAAGCGCGTGAAAAAGCCCGTTCCATATCCTGCGTCAGCAACATGAAGCAAACAAGCCTGGGAGCGGCAATTTATACGGACGAACACAACGGCACCGTCTTCGGCTGCCGCATCTGGCGTAACAATACTTCGACGGTCGAGCCGATTTGGTGGCATGAGAACATCTACTATGATTTCTACCAATCCATCTTCGGCTTCTCGCGCAGAACAGGCAAATTCTCCGCCGCACAGAATGCGGCTCGCGAAGGCCAGCCCATCTACATCGTCGACATGCTCGTCTGCCCGAGCGACCCCATCAAAGGCACAGTCAACTGGCACTGGATCCCCATGCCAATCAGCATCGGCATCAACAAGTTAATCAATGTCTGCGGCAACTGGGACGGGTCCGCCACGCTAAACCTCACACATCAGACACAAGCGAAAAATCCTTCCGAAATTGCCTATTTTGCAGACAACTATGTCTATCAGCAGAAAAATGCCGTCAGTTGGACGTATGGCTTTGGCAAGGTGCCGTCTGAAAACAGCGTCCGCGGCAACGGAGCACACGGCACCAAGCGTAATGTCGCCATGTTCGACGGACATGTCGAATCTCAGTCCGCGACAAAATACCGCACGGGGTCTGGCTTCGAAGATATCTGGAACGGCACGGACTATGGCTATAACTAAGCCATAAACAACTAACATAGGGGCTGTTGCAAAACCTACCGTTATGCAACAGCCCCTTTTCTCTTCTGTGCGCGGAGTTCGGCCTCCGCGTTTGCTTTATGCCCAGCCAATCTCCCTGAAGAACCTTGAGATGGCGTGCCACGCGCCTTTGGGTCGGCGGTATTCATCGACAACGCCCTTGTTGTTGAAGCCGTGCGGATTGGCAAAGGCTTCGGTGATATTGTGGGTACGGTTGTTGCAGAACTGCCAGATAGCAAGGCCAGACAGCCGAGAATCATTGAACGCTTTGCGCAGAGCGGCCGTGTCCAGTTGCGCCTGATAGTCTTCACTCCATCGCGTGCCGTCGTTCCAGCCAGGCGTGGCTTCAGCACCGATTTCGCCGATGATGATAGGCTTTCCTGGATGATGTTGCGTTACAAAGTCCAACATGGAGTCAAAATCTCCCGTAAGGTCGTCCTCGTTAAAAAATGCGCTGGAATTATGCCAGTACCAGCAAGGGTACAGATTCAATGTGACGATGTCGGGGATGTCATAGCATTTGTCGCTTTTTTGCATACACGAGGCGTATGAAACGGGCCGTGAATCGTCTTCGCAGTGAATCAAGTCCACCAACTTCTGAATGATGTCCCTGGCTCTCTCATCATTGGCCTTGCATTCGTTGAGAAAACCCCACACGACGATGCACGGGTGGTTGGCACTTCGCCTGACCATGCGACGCGTCTGTTCAAGTTGCTTGCGCTGGAACTCGGGGGCGATGAGGGAGTCGGGCTTGTCGCCCCAGCCCAGCGATTCATCCCAGACCATGATGCCTAGGCGATCGCATTCGTCAAGCATCTCCTCCGACTGCGGATAATGGCTTCCACGGATGAAATTAGCCCCTTGGTCGTGGATCATCCGCAAATCACGCATCAACCGTTCATACGGCACGGCCGTGCCGAAGTCAGGATGCGCATCATGCCTGTTGTAGCCCAACAATTTAATCACCTCGCCATTCAAATGTATCCTGCTGTCCTTGATGGTTATCTGTCGTATGCCAAAGGAAACCGTCTTGCAGATTTCCCCCGCCTCCAGCCTCAGTTGATGCAGGTTGGGCGATTTCGGTGACCAAAGGGAATACTCCTGCGACAAGGCCAATGGCAAATCAAGACTACCGCCAACGACCATCGACTCAATAGCCATCTCATTGTCTATGAATATCTTGCAAGACAGATTTGTCGGAAGTTCGCCTGCAAACGCCACACGAACACGGATAATCCTCCTCGCATAATCCGTGGTCGTAACAAAGGCTCTCTCAATCCAATACGGCGGCTCCTCCGTCAAATCGACGTGCCTGTAAATGCCGCCATATCCGCAGATATCATACCATTCGTGAAAATTCGAGGACGGTGCGTCGTCATATCTGTTGTCAGTAAGAATAATGAGTTCATGGCGACCATGCGGACCGGCGTCGAAATGATAATCGGCTGCCATGTATGCCGTTTCCACGCGCCCGAGTTCTCGTCCGTCAAAAAAGACGATGCCGCGCAAGCCTAGGCCGCCGATATCCAGATGCACGCGGCTGCCGCATTCGACGTGACGGCGGTAGATGCCAACCCCACGCGCGAAAAGATATCTTGGATCCATGTCGAAGCAACTGGGTACCAGCAACTTGTCGTTATAGGTTACTGTGGATATGTCATCTGGAAGATCCTTGACGAAAGCAAAATCCCATAATCCGTCTAGGCGCATTTGTAATCTCCTGTTTTGTTCGGTTTAACCATGCTCTGCACAAACACGGAGCGTGCGTACAGGCCAGTCTGGAGCCGAATTGAAGTTCGGCGTTACATGCGGCTTCGCGTTTTACCATCTAATTCCCAGGCCGAGCGCCCATGCCACCAAACGGCTGTCTGGAACGTCCCCTGCGGCAATCCGCTCCTTGAAGAACTTGCCAAATTCGGCGATGGGAAGCACAATTACCTCAATGTCTTCCCCCTCGTCTGGATGCGCCACAGGCCGTCTGTTTTCAGGCAGCGTTTCGTCCACGGTCATGAACACCGTCGTGACCAGTTCTCCTGTCAGGCCTGCGGAACTTGCGGACGCGGGTCCTGTCCATTCGACATGCCCCACATAGCCCGTTTCCTCCAAAAGTTCGCGTTGGGCGGCATGTTCAGGAGTTTCGCCGTCATCAATCAGTCCTGCGGGGACCTCCAGACAAAAGTGTCCGACAGGAACGCGGAACTGCCGTATCAGCACGATTTTTCCAGAAGGAATCAAGGTCGCAATAATAAAAACAGCAGCCTGAGCCTTCTGGCGTTGTGCTGCCTCCCATTTGCGCGGCACGCCATGCACATCCGTGAATTCCACCTGCTCCAATTTCAGGAAACGCCCTTCCGCCAATAATTTCCTTTGGTTTATATGAGGCTCAGCCATCGTTCTTCGCCTCCCCTTCGGGCTGTTCACTTCGTCTTGCACGCACCTTCTTGACCAGTCGTGGCTCGGCGGAAAGGATTTCTGCCTCGACACTTGGCGTGACCACCTGCTCCTTCTCCTGCGGAATGTGCCCTGCCTCGCTTGCAAGATAGCCACCCAGCGTATCATAGTCCTCGTTTTCAGGAATATCGGTCTCCAGTTTTTCATTGACCTCTGATATCGGAGTCCGTGCGTCAAAGATGAACCAGCCATCATTGTCGGCATCTGGAACTACCTCTGCCTCAGGCACATCGTATTCGTCCCAAATGTCACCGACGACTTCTTCAAGAATATCCTCAAAAGTCACAATTCCAGACGTGCCGCCGTATTCATCGATGACGACGGCAAAATGCGTCTTCTTCGCCTGGAATTCAGCCAGCAGGTCTCCAATGTTCTTTGTTTCAGGAACAAATAGCGGTTCGCGGCACAATGCCTCCAGGCCTTTCTGTTCCGCCTCTGTTATCTTTTCAGTATTCAGCAGGTCTTTTGCTGAAATGATTCCCTTGATTTTATCAATCGTCCCCTCATAGACAGGGATTCTACTATGTCCAGAAGTCACAATAAGCGCCTTGATATCAGCCAATGACGCATGTAGTTCCACGGCATCGACATCCACGCGTGGCGTCATGATTTCGTGAACGGTCTTATCATCAAGGGCCAAGGCGCCAGAAATCATTCGACGCTCATCATCCTCTATGCCGCTTTCCTCGTCTGCATCATCATCGCTTTTGTTAATCAACGACAGGATTTCGTCCTCCGCCGTCGAAATATTGACATCTTCTTCTCCCTGTTCGACGGCCTTTTCCTTTGCATGTTCCGTTGAAATGACGGGAAGCCATACAA
>JAGCTA010000184.1 GCA_017963875.1 Victivallales bacterium
CATCCATCTGAATGTGAATGGCCATCCGTATGTCCCAGAAAGCATCATACGCTTTCTGGCTGAGTAAAAAGTGTGGCTGCTTGCTTCGGATGAGTTCATGCCAGTCTGGCAGGAAGAGGGCGAAGGTGTGTTTTCTGCCGAATTGCCTGGCTCATTTTTCATTGAGGGCGTCTACAATCCGTTTGCGCTTCCTCTGGATTTCAATCGATTCGACGCCGTTCGGCCAGGCTCGGAAGAAGCCGTCAGGGGACTTCTCTGGGCCGACGGAAAAGTCCTTGAATATGACGCACGTTTGCAACGCGAGTTCAGTTTCAGAGTATCCGCGGATGGCCGTCGAGTATCCGTCAAACTGGCTGAACATTGTCATCCAGCGGACTTCGAATGGGAGATTTCAGCGAGAGCGAAGGTTTTTTATCCAGAGTTCACGAATGCGATGATGTACGAGACGCGCGGGATTGCTGTTGAACATGCCGTCGAGCCAGGTGCTTTCGATGGGGCAAGGAACTATACGCTTCATGTTTTTCCAGCCACAGGAATGGAGGTGGAGAAGCGATGGATGATGGGGCGCGTCGCTGCTGACTACGCATTGCCGTTCCGCAGTCTGACAGCCATTGGGCAGGGGCGATATTTGACTACCATGGCGAAATATAGAGGTGTGGATGAAATCTCCATGTATCAAGAAGGCTCCACCATTGCACGCTTCACTTCAGCAACGATGAAATTTGAGGAGATGCCGAATATCATTTCTCGAAAATACAGCGGATTCCATTCGTTCCCAGACCAAAATCGTCTTTTCCACTCATGGGTTGAATTTGAAGAGGATGGCGGACTCTTGAGTTTCGTCTCGGGAAAGCCATGGAAGACTTTCTATGAAGAAAGCCACGACGGCGGAGAGACTTGGATGCCGCCTAGCCAACTTCCAGGAACTGAACGACTTTATTTCACCATGATTGAACTACAGGACGGCTCTTTCCTTTGGCCATACAGTGTCAACGAACACTTGTCAAACGTAGATACTACTTGGCATTTCGGAGTCGGGGTCATGCTGGGCAGACAAACGGGCGAAGGCATTCAATGGGAGCAGGGAGGTGAACTTTCCGTAGCACCGAGCGAAAGTTCGCACGGACTAGATGAACCACATGCTGCGCAGTTGGCAGATGGGCGGATAATGATGTTGTTGAGAACGGGGGCGCGTCTTCCAGAAGACGGCTGTCCTGGCGTCATTTCAGGCAAGATGTTCACGATTTCGGAGGATGGCGGCAGGAGTTGGTCACGCCCGACGTTTTTGAAATATGAAGACGGCCACACGGTCTTCTGTCCGAGAAGTTACCAGGACATCTTCCTGTCAAAGAAAAACCATCGCTTGTACGCCGTACTCAATATCTCCGAGTATCCGTGCGTTAACTGCGATCCCAGAACCCATCTTTTCATCGGTGAAATCGACCAGAAGACGTTGTGCCTTAAACGCAGCACCATCACGCCCATCGAGCAAAAACATGCCGAACACCATCATCTGGTTCGCTTCTCGAACTGGAGCCAGGCGGAAACGCCTGATGGAAAACTATTGCTCTTCATGACCATTGCGGCCTCTGAAGATTGCCCAATCCGCCATGGGTGGGATAAATCGCTGTACTGTTATACGATTACACTTCCTGATTGAAGACATGAATGTATCCTGAATCCGTGAAGTGCCAGATGGCGAGGTGATTTCTCGGAGAGTTGAGGGAGCGTATTTGACATACGTGACCGAAATTCGACAACGAAAGCGTCCGTCAGACGGAACTTCACGGATTCAGGTGTATATTATTGATTGAATCAACCTCATATTTCAATTCAATAATCATTAAATATGGAAAATCTTTTCACATTGGCGCTAACCTTCAGCAAAGAGGCTCTGGTACAGGATCTTTCTGCTGTTCTTCTCGTGGCTGGCATTGTCGCCGCAGTCCTCCATGTCCTTGGCTGGCCAAAGGTCATTGGATATATCTTCGCAGGAGCAATCATCAGTACAAAACCGTTGAATTCGCTGCTGATTGCCAACAACGAAAGCATATCCGTCTTGTCGAATCTGGGTGTCATTTTCCTAATGTTCAATCTGGGTTTGGAACTGAACATCCGTAAATTGCGGAAGGCAGGCGGAACAGTTTTTCCCGCAGCGGTTTTCGATATTGGCATGATGCTTCTCGTCGGCTATGCCATTGGCCGTCATGCTTTTCATTGGGAACTGATTCCCAGTCTATTCCTTGGAGCCGTCATCTGCGATTCCTCCACGACTCTTCTTGCCAAGAGCCTTGCGGAAATGGGGTGCGAGAAGGAAAAATTCGCATCCATCATATTTGGAATCACCATCAGCGAAGATGTCCTGACAATCGGAGTCATGGCGGTTTTGACTGGTTTGGCTCTGACGGGCCAGTTTCAGGCGAAGGAACTGGCCGAAAAACTGGGAGTGCTCATCCTTTTCCTGTCAGGAGTGCTGATTTTCGGCATCTTGCTTCTTCCCAAACTGTTGAATAAACTTTTGAGCAGGCTGAAGGACGATGAGACGATGCTTATCATTGTCATGGGAATATGCTTTGGCATTGCGCTCATTGCGGAGAAACTTGAATTCAGCCTGGCACTGGGGGCGTTTCTTGTTGGTGCAGTCATAAGCGAAAGCCGTGTGAGAGGGCGCGTCATAGAAAACACGATGGGGCTTCGCTCTGTTTTCAGCGCCGTGTTTTTCGTCACTATCGGCATGATGGTGGATTTGGAGGCAATGTGGGCGAACAAATGGTCCATACTTCTTTTTGTCGTCGTTGTAATTATTTGCAAGACGCTTAATAACGTCATTGTCTCCTATATGACGGGACAAAGTTTCAGGGAATCATATCAAATTGGTGTCGGTTTGGCACAACTTGGTGATTTTGCCTATCTTGTGGCTCTCATGGGCATGACGCTTCAGAAGGGAGCCAGCCCTTATCCCGAGATGTATCAGATGGCGGTCGGCGTGTCCATAATCACCACGTTGCTTAATCCGTTCCTGTTGCGTCTGGCGGGGCCATTTGCGGATTGGCAGTTCCGCCATATACCTTCATTTATAGCCGTGATACTAAGTAGTTATACGCAATGGACGCATCACACGGGCAATGCCATCAAATCTGGAAAGAAACGTCGTCCCTTTGCGCAGAACTGTCTGTTTTTTGCTATCAACGGGATGCTTATTGGCGTCATCTTCCTGATTGGCGCATGGTTTGCCGAGGCGAAGATTCCAGAAGGAGCACTTCCCCATTACGTGATGTCCCATCTCCCAGTTTTCCTTTGGATTATATGCAGTATTCTTGTCTGCCCGTTTTTAGTCAACGGCTACCTGATTTCACGGCGCATCGCGGGATTTGTCTCCGACGCTTTTGTGCCAAGGCAACTTGAAGACCATGGCCGCTGGCAAAATGGGCTTCGGCAAATCACAGGACTTCTCATTACTCTTCTTGGCATTGTCATCATGACTATTGAGTACGGACTTCTTAGCAACATGGTTTTCTGGAATGTCTATGTCTTCTTGGGGATGCTTTTCGTGATTTCCATTGTCAGTTGGCGGTGTTGGGACAAGTTCAAAAACATGGCATACGATGCACAGCAGACCTTGCACGATGTTCTGAACCGCGAAGACAATGACGATGATGCGGGTACAGACACTGTTTTCGCGAATGAAGCGAAAGTTACCGTTCCGCATGGGGCGGGGGTCATTGGAGTCAGTCTCAAGAAACTGCGCTTACGGAATCATACAGGGGCCACAGTGTCTCGAATCAAAAGGTCGAATGGCGATTTGCTGAATCCGCCAGGCCCTGATGAGGTAATTCAGGAAGGGGATGTCCTGTACCTGATTTGCGCTCCTGAACGTATGGAAAAGGCGAAGGAGTACATTTGTGCGGGGAACGTGCAAATCCATGAGGAATCTTTGACAACGCTTCTAGGATTGCACATGGAAACCATGTCTGTGCCGCAAGAATGCAAAATCTGCAATCAGAAATTGGCTGATATCAAATTGCGGAATAGGACGGGGGCCACAATTGTCAAAATCGTGCGCAATGGCGTTCCTGTCTCCGCCATGCCAGGGCCAGATGACGTCCTGCAGGCAGGGGATGTGCTTTCATTGTATGGGACAAGCGACCAGTTGATGGCAGTACGGCAGTTGCTTGAGGGGTGAAGGATTTGCTGGGTCAACGCTATGCCTTCATCCCCTGAAACTAAGCAGATGTTTAGAGTTGTGTCTCGTTTCCGATGATTTCTCCTGATGCATTTTCCTGCGGGGAATTGATTGGATAGACGACGGACAATTCTGCGAGCGTTTCCTGAAGATATGGCTCGTATGCACCGTCTGGGGGCATCAGGTCGTAAAGGCCTTTTCCCGCTTCCATCAGCGAGAAAATCATGGTGACGGGGGCATTTGTCCAGCCACTTTCGACGCCCCATGCTCCCCATTCACGGTCTGCGGAACTGCCCCAGTATTCCCATTTGCCATAGTCGAAGGCCCTCAGCCATGCGCCATCTAGTTCGGGGTGGGAGTCAGAATGAATTTGTGTGCGGATGAAAAGACTGGCGACCTTGTCTCTGGCTTCGCGGTATTTCTTGTTTCCAGTTGCGATGAACGCCTCATGTAGTCCTGCGAATGCGAATGGCTGTGTATAGAGGAAATCACAGCATTGGTCGCCGTTTTCCTGAATGATTGAAGCCTCGCGTGTGCCGTATTCCTGATTTGACGAGGGCGGTGGATAGGTTCCGTCCTCACGTGGCCCGATGGATGAGCGCATGGCACCGCAATCTTCCATGAAACCAATGAGACCGTCGCAGACGGCATCAAGCCACTGTCGGTGCTGTTCGGTTGGGTCAGCGCGGTATAGGAAGGAGAGTGGACGGAGCATCTTGGCAATTTCGCCCGTATAGTCATTGGTCCATTTGATGTTCGGATAGACGGACATGAATTGTTCAATGGCGTGATTTGCCATGTCGAGGAATGGACGGTGTCTTGTCAGTTTCCAGCCAAGTGCGAATAAATTCCAAACGGCGGCTTGGCGGTGCGGGCAGTTGTTGATGAAGTCTTCCTGCGCATAGTAGTCCCAGTTGTGTTCAGTGAAATGCTTCGGAAAATCGAAGCGGATTCGCCGATGGCCGTTTTTTCCCGTGCTTCTGAGCAGGGATACCATGTTGCGAAGAATGAAGCGCGAGCGTGCCTCGACGTCATCGGCATTGCCTTGAAGTGCCGCAAGAAGAATTGCCGTTTGGGCATTGTCGGAGGAATAAAAGATTGGCCAGCCGTTGTAGAATGTGAATTGGAAAGCACATGGGCTGGTGATATCCATGTTAACATGGCCTGGTTCGGAGAGCGTGCGCCTGATAATTGTTTCAGACAGTTCCTGATAGGTGCCGTTGCCGTTCAGAATTCCTTGGATTCCGAATGCAGCGGCTGTCTCGATAACACAGTCAGAGCGTTCAGTCTTGCGCCATTCCTGAGAGCCGTCTTCGCGGATTGCCGAGACAAATCCCTCGGCAACTCGGATGACACCATTGTCGTCATTGTAGAGGAAGACTCGCTCCATCATCTTGAAAGCACGTTCTATGCACAGACTCAACGCATTTTGTGGGAGGATTTCCTCCTTTGAGAAGGTTGTGTCAACCGATGGCCGCAAGTGTTCGGGCAATCGTGTTTCAGTTCCCATCATCTCAAGAATGCCATTCCAAAGGTTGATCCAACGTTGAAACGGTGCGTATCTTCCACGCAGGAAGTTGGAGAGCGGAATCAGTGAAACAATGAGGCCAGGGCATGATTCATGAACGGCAATGACCGTCCTGCTGTCTTCTGGCAATCCGAATACAGGTGTGTCATAGCCTGCGACCCGTGCGGCAACCAAGAGCGGCTCCCCTTGGAGCATATAATTTGCAACGGGTGCGCAGTGGGGGGCCATGATGACGCCTTCTGGCAAATCGTGGAATGACCTTGTGCTAACGCATCGCCAACAACCATCCAGTTGTTCGATCTCGCAGTCTTCAGGCATTTCAAGGAAGACACGCAGGCCCTTTTGACGAATATCTTCCAAAATGCTGTCGTTTAGAATCCTGTTTGAGCAGATATTGTTGAAGCAGAACAGGATGTCTCCTTTGGAAGCCTGCGTGACAGCGAGATGAAAATCGGAGCAGAGCGGCAAGTGGCTGAAGACAGAATCAAAGGCGGTTGACATTGTTGGAACTCCAGTTTCTAAGGAACTATTGAC
>JAGCTA010000185.1 GCA_017963875.1 Victivallales bacterium
AAACGTTTTTTTGAATATGAGAACATTGCGGGGATCGAATTCGTACTGGCACTAGAAACTTTCACGCCGACGAGACTGAACGCGTATATCCATCATCTGGGCTGTTTCGTGCAGCATTTCTTCTTGGATCAGATTCCTGAACTGATCTTTCTGGACCGCGGGCCAGTGCCAGAAGAACTTCGACAGACTATCAAGGTCTATACACAACTGCAGGGTGTCAACTGGTTCCCTGCACAGGAAAAACTCCGAATCCCCCATCGGATCGAGGGAATCCCGCCAGCAGCGTTTACCGCCTGGGCAAAAGAAAGTTCTTCCGTCTCTTTTCTGCCTTGTCCCGCTGCCGCTGCCGCCTCGAAATCGCTGTGGGATGCCGCTCCCCGCGCCAATGGCGGTGCAGAAGGTTTTCTGACATTGGAATGCTCTGAAAGTGTTGATCTTCTGCTGGAATTCCCCTCTGAAATTCGTTCGGCAAAATTCCGCCCATCTCTGCGCAACCCGCTGGATGTGATTTTTTCTGGACATCAGGTTACCTTCACTTTGCCGAAGCCCCGTTACGGCGTGCTGGAAGTCAATTACGGTGAGGCCGAATTGCCGCATTTCACGGTGTATATGCTGGTTGATCCAATCATTGCTTCGCCTGCCGATCCGCGCTGGCTAGCCCCAGGCGTGCATGATGAAATTGATTACGAAACTCCAGGGACGCTTGCTTTCAAACCAGGCGTGCATTATCTGCCTGGCGGACGGCTGCGACCAGTGTCGAACCATGATATTTATCTAGCTCCAGGAGCGGTTCTGAAATGCGGTCTGACCTGTGAAAAAGGCGAAAATATCCGCATCTACGGCAGCGGTATCTTCGACGGCACGCTGACCGTGCGCAATCCAGGAGAAAACTGGAAAGGGCGCGCAGACGATGCGTTCATCCATTTCTTCGAAGGTCGAAATATCGTCTGGGACGGACCGATGATCTTCAATTCGCCGTTCTGGAACATGGTGCCAGAAGGAACGTACGACATGACGATCCGACATCACAAGGCAATCACCTGGGCGGTAAATTCGGACGGCGTTCAGCCGCGTTCGTGCGTGAATCTGCTGATCGAAGACTGTTTTTTCAAATGTTCCGATGATTCGATCGCGATCAAAACGAGGCGGGCTTCGGGAATGCATTCACATCATATCACGGTTCGGAACATCGTGACCTGGAATGATGCGGGTAGCGCCTTGGAAATCGGGCATACCTCGCAGGCTGATCTGCTGGAAGACGTGGTCTTCGAAAACATCGAAGTGGTCCGCACGCCTGGCGGCTTATGCCATATCTATCTCATCGACCACAGCGAAGTACAGAATATCCGATATGAAAATATCTACCTGGAAGGGAATTTCGGCAAAGGACGGGAAATCAATTTCACGATTTCGCAGAATTTCTATTCCACGGACGACACACGGGCGCGGATCCGCCATGTCAAGGTGAAAAACCTTCATGTGGAAAACGCTTTTCAGGGAGCGTCCCTGTGCGGATTCGACGAAGAACATAGAATTGAAGACATCACTGTAGACGGCATTTACTTGCATTGCGGAACTCAAGTGGTAAAATTTCATGGCGAAATCCCATACGGCAAACTGGAATTCGCCGATAGAATCAAGATGGAGGAATGAATATGGAGATCAAAGGAATCTGTCCCATTGCCCCAGCGGTTTACAATGACCGCGGCGAGGTTGATATTGCGGACTACATGAACTGCTGTGAGAAACTGATCGGACTCGGGGCGCAGACCCTGACGCTGTTCGGCATTGCAGGTGAATATTATAAAATGGAACCCGAAGAGGAACATCAACTCATTTCCGCTACAGTGAAGGTCTGCCATGGCTGTGGTGCGGGCGCGATCGTTTCCAATACGAAACATTCCACACATTCGGCCATCCGCCGAGCGCAGGAAATCGAGGATTCTGGCGCGGACTGCATGATGGTGCTGCCGCCGTTCTTCCTGAAACCAGCAGGGGCGGCGCTGTTCGAACATCTGGACGCACTGTGCGAGGCGGTGAAGATGCCGCTGATGATCCAGTATGCACCCGACCAGACAGGGGTGGCGATCCCACCCGACACGCTCGCAAAACTGGCTGAAAAGCACCGCAATCTGCGGTATTTCAAGATCGAATGCAAGCCGCCAGGGGCGTATATTTCCGCGCTTTTGAAAATGCTGCCGTCCGATCGGCATATTTTCGTTGGCAACGCTGGTTTTCAGATGATCGAGGGTTTCAAACGCGGCGCTCACGGAGTGATGCCAGGTCCGTCCATGCCCGATATCTATCGGAAAATCTGGGATGCACTGCTGAAAGGAGATGAAACCGAGGCGCAGCGAATCCATGACAAACTCAATTCGCTGCTCAACCATATTCGTCAGAATGTGGAAATGATCATTTATTTTGAGAAGCGCATCCTGAAAAAACGCGGCCTGATCACGTCGGATTACTGCCGCAAACCCGCATTCGTCAGCGATTCGGTGTATGACGAACTGTTTGAAAAACTTTATTGCATGATCGAAACAGAGTTCAAGAAATGAAAGGGAAAAAAGTTCTGATCACAGGGGCTGGCAAAGGGATCGGCCGAGGCATTGCTCTGACTTTTGCAAAGGCTGGAGCCGAACTATTTCTGCATTATCGTTCCAATCCAGACGAGGCGGAATCACTGCGGCGGGAGATTGTCGGACTAGGCGGTCATGCGGTCCTCTTCAGAGCGGATCTCTCGCGTATGGCAGGACTGGATGCCATGTTCGCCGCCGTTCGGGAACAATGGGGCACGCTGGATGTCGCTGTGAATAATGCTGGTTGGGATCCAGGAGTGGTCGCATTGGATGATATTGACGAAAAACTATATTATCAGTTGACCGACATGAATATCAAAGGCACCTTGTTCTGTTGCTTGCGCGAACTCGAACTGATGGGGCGTGGCGGGAGCATCATCAACCTTGGTTCGGTGCAGATGAATACCACTGTTCCTGGTCGAGTGCTTTATGCCGCCAGCAAGGGAGCGATCCACGCTATGACGGGTGCGCTGGCGCTAGAAGCGGGTCCGCGGGGGATTCGCGTGAATACCATTGCGCCTGGTTATATCGCAGTAGAACGAATGACCGCACGTCCAGACTTCTGGGAGGAAGAGGTCGCCGCAGGCATTCCTGTACGCAGGATCGGCAAACCCGAAGACATTGGCGAACTCGCTGTGTTCTTGGCTTCGGATCAGGCCGGATTTATCTCAGGCGAAACCATCATCATTGATGGCGGAGTCAACCGCAAATTGGCGCGTTTTTCATCCTGATTTCCATCCAGCAAAAGCATGTTGCAAATCTGCATGGCGGCGCTTGCGACAACTCCAAGCATCCGATGGCGGAACACTTTTTCCAGCCACGGCCCCAGATGTTCCTGTCGCAAGAGTTGTCCTTGAGATCGGAGTTGAACCTTTCGATTGTGCTGCGCTCATGGTAATGTCAAATCATTTGTTGCCGTGATTTGATTTTCAAGGGAAAAACACGTATTTTATAGACATTATGAAAGAGAAGATTCTAAAATTAAATGACATAAAGAGCACGAATCTCCAGGCGGTTCTAGAGATTCTGCTGTTGTCAGAAGGCTTGTCCCGAGTTGAACTGGCACGCAAGATGGGCTGTGACAACACCACGGTGACGCGTGCCGTGAGTGCCTTGATTAAGCATGGTGTAGTTGTACAAGGGGAGAAGAAGGAACTTGGTCATGGGCGTCCGCGTGTCATTTTGCGGATTAATCCCCAAGGGCCGTTGCTTCTTGGCCTTTCGCTTGAGGCGGATTGCATCACGGGAGTGCTGACTGACTTGCGGGGCGTGACGCAGGAGCAATATCGGATTAACTTCAAGAAACCACCAGCACAGAAGGCTTTTCTTGATGCCATCGCCGATGTCATGCAACATCTTCAGAAAATTGCCAAGGATCGTCTGCGTTGTATCGGAGCGGCTGTGTTTGGCATTTATTCAGGCGAAGAATACACGTTGGAGAACGCGGCTGCGCTGCCGTCGCTCAACGGCGTGGAACTGCGTCCTTTCTTTGAAAAGTCGGCTGGAAGGGAAGTCATGATATGCGACCATCTTGTGGCGAAAATGTCGTATTTGTCCAGAAAAATCCCGCAATTGAATTCGGGGACGGTGATGCTTGTTTCGGCGGGGAATGGCATCGGGTCGCTTATGGTGGCAGATGGTCGGCCTGTCTTTTCCCGCAACAACCACGGAGGAGAACTGGGTCATACGATCTTTTTGCCAAATGGCCTCTTGTGTTCTTGTGGAAGGCGAGGCTGTCTGGAGACTGTGGCATCCATTCCCGCGCTCTTGAGCAGATGCCGTGACAAACTATCCATGCCGAAGTTAGACTTCGACCACGTCTGCCAGTTGTATCGTGACGGTGACAAGGCTGTGCGTCACGAGGTGAAATCCATTGTGGATTATCTTGGGATAGCCATCGCCAACCTGCTGAACAACAATCCCGTAGAGCAACTGGTCGTCACAGGCGGGATTCTCAGCCTCGGACAAGACTTCCAGTCTTCTCTGGAGATGAAAATCAATTCGATTCTGTTCGCTTCCGTGAAATCAGGCATGACAGTGCGTTTCCTACAGCCAGAGAGTGACGACTCTCTGGCCTGTGGTGCCGCGATTTTTGCAGGCCAGCATACGGATGTAATTCATGGCGTTTAAACACTTTCAAATATTAATTATTCGCATAACCATATCGGAGACAAAAACATGAGTATCGTGACAATTATCGGATCGGGCATGATGGGCTCGGCATTGGCATTCCCAATACGTGAAAACGGACATGATGTCCGTTTGGTGGGGACTCCGCTGGATAGGGATATCATCATACATTCGCGCGAGACAAATGAACATCCGAAATTCGATCGTCCGTTCCCAGCTGGTGTCAAATACTACCAATTCGAGGAAATGGCAGAGGCGATTGAAGGAGCGGATTTTGTCATCTGCGGTGTCAGTTCCTTCGGAGTCGAATGGTTTGCGGACGCGGTATTGCCGAATCTTCCTGACGGTCTGCCAATTCTTTCCGTCACCAAGGGATTGATGGACTTGCCAGACGGCACGTTGCTCTGTTATCCACAGGTCTGGCAGAAGACACTTGACAAACTTGGGAAGAAAAACGAACTCTGCGCAATCGGAGGGCCATGTACCAGTTATGAACTCGTCGCACATGACCAGACATTGGTAGCGTTCTGCGGTGCAAATCTCAAGACGCTTGAGAAAATGAAGCAAATCATGACAACGGATTACTACCATATCATGACAACGACTGATGTCATCGGCATTGAATCCGCTGTCGCCTTGAAGAACGGCTATGCGCTGGGCATTGCGCTGACCATCGGTCTCAACATCCGCAGGACAGGCAACGAAGACGAACTGCACTTCAATTCACAGGCGGCGGTGTTTTTGCAGGCTTCCCGTGAAATGAAACGGTTGATGGAAATGCAGGGGGCGAGAGATGAAAGTTATTATGTGGGCGTTGGAGATTTGTATGTGACGGTGTATGGAGGGCGTACGCGCAAGGTCGGCATCTTGCTGGGCAAGGGACTGACGATTGACGAAGCACTGGATGCGCTGAAAGGCGTCACGCTTGAATCTCTGGTCGTAGCGGCGCGTGTTGCCAGGGCATTGAAAGTGAAGGCCGCGAAGGGCGCAGTCCGTCTTGAGGACTATCCGCTTCTGATGCACGTTGATGAGATAATCACTGACAAGAAGCCCGTGGATATTCCATGGGAGAAATTCGCAAAAATAGATGGCTGACAAGAAGAGGCAAGGAGAAACGATGAGCATCTACATTCATTCAAATACTGAAGCGGGACTCTTGTACGTCGATTCTGACAAAGAATTGTCATCGCCCCATGTTGAAGAGGCGGAATGCCCGCTGTTGTGCGTGAAGGCATTGGAGAATGGTGGAAAACAGTATGTGTTTGACGCGTCTGCGTTGTCGAAATGGTCTCCTGATACGCCCGTGCTGTATAAGTTCAAGGCGGGACAGGACACCATTCGTTTCGGTTTCAGCGAACTGCGCCCCGAAGGGAATCGCGCGCTCCTCCTGAATGGCTCGCCGTGCTACATGCGCGGATATATTCGAGGCATTACCGCCCACGAACATCCAAACATGACGGGAAAGACATTGAAAGATGCCGCGATCAAGAATATCAAGCAGGCGAAGAAATACGGTTTCAACCTTGTTCGTTTCCACAGCACGATTCCGACACCTGAGTTCGTGGAGGCCGCTGACGAACTCGGCATGTTCATTCATATCGAAATCGGTTTTGCATACGAGATGAACGAGAAGGCTGAAAAGAAGAATCTGTCGATGGATAACAAAAACTGGACGGAGACCATACTTCGCTATCGAAACAGTCCATCCATTGCGATTTTCTGCATAGGCAATGAAATGCACAACTCAGGGCATTATCCACAAGTGAAAGAACTTGTGGCGCAGGGACGGCGTCTCGCTCCTGGAAAACTCATCATGGACAACTCTGGATGGGGCGAGTTTGACCGCCAGACAGCGGATGTTTATTCGCAGCATATCGCCTATTTTTTCCCCTACAAGCATCATGGCGACATGTTCCAGCGGGAGGACCCATGGCTTATCAATGGCTCTGCGTATGATGTTCAGATTGACACGGAGATAGTTGCCGATAATGCCAAGGGTACTGTTCATCGAACGGTGGTTCCAGCAAAGCCGACTCTGGCTCATGAGGCTGTCCATTATATTGAAATTCCAGATTACGAGGCGCTCAACCGCAAGTTTGATGATTTTTGCGCTCAAGTTGGTCCCGAGTATCTCAAGGAGAACGGAATAGAAAAGCCACGGTTTATGACAGAATTGCCAAAACTCATCAAGCGCAAAGGCCTGACAGAAAAGATGCCAGACTACATCAAGGCATCCGAAAAGATGAAAATGCGCGGTATCAAGACTTTCCTTGAAGCGTGCAGGCGCAGTTCTCTTTGCGGTTTCGAGATGCTTCAGTTCGCTGACTGCCTTAAGTATGAAAACAAGAAC
Organism: Victivallales bacterium; assembly: GCA_017963875.1. The sequence continues at coordinate 7,060 of JAGCTA010000185.1, forward strand.
GGAATTGTCGATTGCTTCGATGACGACAAGTATATTCCCGCCGACTGGATGATGCAGTTCAACGGCAATGCGGCTCTGCTTGCCAAGTTTGAAAAGGAAACGTTCACATACGGCGAGCCTATCCATGTCGATATTCTCGTCAGCGATTTTCTGCAAGAGCCGTCTTGCACAAGTTGTACGCTGACCTTGAAACTATCATGTGAGAATGGCGAGGCGAAGACCCTATATGACGGTGTTGATGTCACGCTTGTCGGAGGACTTCAGAAAATCGTCGAGGCGACTTTTTCTCCGACGGCATCGTGTGAAGCACATCAATATACGCTCTACGCTGAAATGACCATTCCCAACGGAGTTCGTCTGACCAATTCATGGGATTTCTGGTGTTATCCATGCCCTGAAACCCTACATGAACTTCCAGAATCTCATCTGAAGGATCATGGGGCACTTCAGGCTTTCCTGAACGCGCAGAATGCCGTCATCAGGGACGATGCCGTCATTGAGGACATTCTGGATGACAGCGTCTTGGATGAACTTGCCGCAGGAAAGCATGTGTATCTATTCTACCATCGCGACACCCCAGGGCAAAAATACGTCCTGCCTGGCGCATTGGAGCGGTTGAAACCATGCATTTGGGATCGTGGTAGCGACCTCGGTGGCATTGTTTACAGCCAGGCAGTTCAGAAAGCAATGGCTTCGGGTAGATATTTTGACCTCAATTGGTATGAATTGCTCAATGGTGGCTTCAAGATTTGCCTGGACCATTTCCCCGTGCCTGTGGAAGAGTTCATCTGCGGTGTTGACAAGCCTGTGCGCGACCGCATGAAGGGGCTGGTCAGCGGCATCAAGGATTTCATAGATGACGATACCCTGCGGAATTTCTCGCACCTGTTCAGCGTCAAGGTAGGGACTGGGTTGTTGACTGTCTGCACGCTTCAGTTTGAGAAGACGGATGATCCAGTCGTCTGGAATTTCCTCTCGTGCCTTTTTGCTAAACGCGATGCCTGGAACACTGTCAAAGCAATCAGTCTCGAAGCGTTCAAGGAGTTTCTTGTCGCGCAGACGGCCGCAGGTCCAGTCAAGGAGGATGTCATGAACCACTTCTGGGAAATTGACAACAAACTTGTCGAGGATACGTTGTTCTGGGAAGAGGCCAATCTGGATTTGACAAAAATTCAGTAGATATGGCTAGGGGCTAGTGTCTAGCCCCTTGGCCACGAACCGCTAGCCACTATTCACTAGCCACAACAACAGACACGCCGTCTGGGATGACGGCGATGCGTGCGTCAGTGCCCAAGCGTGTTCGTGCGATGGCGATGGCCTCGTCCAAGGTTGACGCAGGCGTCATGTGAAGGGAGCGGATGATATCGTGCGAACAGTGTGTCGTGACGACGATGACCTGATGCTTTTCCATGATTCGCGCAAGGATCTGGAATTCCCATTGGTCTGCTTCTGTCTTGTTTCTTGGAACGGTCAGGATGCGTTGAGTCAGTTCTTGAGGCGACGATGCTTCCGAGACATTTTTGAAAAAGGACTCGCCGCCGACGCCATCACAGCATGATGCGGCGATAATGATTGTACCACCATCTCGGCAGGCCGCTTCACCAGCGGTCATTCCCTTGACCGCCTGGTAGAGGTTCTGGTCTAAGGGATAGCCGCCATTTGACGTAATGACGATGTCAGAAAGCGGTACTTTAAGTCGGCAGTAGGAATTTAGCCAGCGGCATCCTTCTTCGTGTGCCTTGCGCATGTCGCCTGCGACGGCGTGTAAGATGCGTTTCTCGCCATTGATGATGACGTTGACGATGAAGGCTAGTCTGGCTGTTTCGGCTGCGAAAAGCATGTCGCGGTGAATCGGGTTGTTTTCAAGGTTGCCAGTTCTTGCGAATGGGCTGGCAATGAACTCTGCGCAGTGGTTGGCAAAGACGGTTTCGCGTGAGACGATGCCAGGCAGCACGCTCTTCCTTCCCCCTGAGAAGCCTGCGAAAAAGTGCGGCTCAATGAAGCCCTCGGCGATGACAAGATCCGACTCCATTGCCAGGCGGTTGATTTTCAGCGTTCCTCCCGACGGCAGTGTTCCAGCGGAGACCAGGCTTTTTTCATCGCCTGAATCGTGGATGACAATGCGTTCGGAATCGACGATGTCCTGACCGAGTTTGCCGATGAGTTCTTCTCGCGTCGTGGCACGGTGGAAGCCTGTGGCGACGAGGATTGTGATGTCAACGTCAGGCTGACCACGCCGAAGCCTCTCAAGAATCTGAGGCATGATGATGCGGCTTGGAACAGGACGCGTGTGATCGCTTGTTATGATAAGTGCTGTCCGTTTCCCACGGACAAGTTCTTCAAGCGGGGGCGAGGCAATGGGCGAATCCAGCGCTGCGCGGACGCATGCGGTTTCGTCGCCTGGAGCGGGCAGATGCGATTCAAAAACGCCGTTGAAGACTCTGTCGTCAATGTCGGCTTCAAGATGGGCTTTATAGTATGGAATGCTGATATGCATGGCAGTGGATAAGGTGGTTGGTTGAATTTACGCATACGTGCATATCTTTATTTTACACTGTAATTTGAAAATTGCATAATGCCATGTTTATTATTTTAAAATGACGGTATATGCTAGAAATTATCAATTGAAAAACACAGGAATTGACTTATGAATATCGCAGTTAACTCAGATTATGCGGGTGGCACTGGCAATCCCGAACCACGCCTTAAGAACATGGCACGTGCGGGGTTCACACACGTCCATTGGTGTCATCAGTGGAATACGGATTTCCTTTATGGAGATGCCGAAATCCGCCAAATCAGGCAATGGTTTGAGGCATACGGGCTAAAATTGTTGGATATCCATGGTTCTGTTGGACCAGAGAAAAATTGGTTTTCTCAGGTCGAATATCAGCGTCAGGCGGGTGTTGAACTGGTTGCCAATCGCATGAGGATGCTTCGTGCGCTGGATGGCACGGGCGCGGTCATGATGCACATCCCTTTGCTTCGCGTCTGCCATTACAAGGTCGAGATTGAGGATGTTAGAAAGAGCGTTGCGCAGTTGCGGAAATCGCTTGATGATCTGATGCCACTTTCGCGTGAACTGCATGTCCCCATCGCCGTTGAAAACATGCCTGGAGCGACATTTGAGATAATCGACGAACTCTTCAACGACTATCCTGCGGATTTCCTCGGGCTTTGCTACGACAGCGGCCACGGCCACCTGATGGATGACAAGGGACTGGATTACCTTGACAAATTCAAGGACCGTCTGATGGCACTCCATATTCACGACAACAATGGCCTTGGCGACCAGCATCAGCCGCCATTCTGTGGCACGCTTGACTGGGAGCGCTTTGCAAAAATCCTCAAGGCTTCGCCGTATCCGCGAGAAATCAGTTATGAACTCAACGGTATCCGCAACACGCCGTTTGCTGGCAATATTGATGCGTTTTTGGACGATGCCTACCAGCGTTGCCTCAACTTCGCGAAAATGGTGCGCGGATAATTTCGTAAATAAATAATTGTCAATAAGTTATATTTTATTCTATCTTAACCAAAAGGAAAAGGCAATGAAAAGACTACTGGCGATTTTTCTGGTGACTGCGCTCAGCCTGTTTGCGTTTGAGGAAGTCAACATCCTTCAAGACGTTAATTTCGAGAGTGAAGCGACGGTGATGCCAGGGATTTTTGGCCCATGGAATGTCGATGGCGATGATGCTGTATGCAATCCCATGACGTTATTGAAAGGTGAAGGCCCCGATGGCAAAAACGCATTGCGTCTCAACATTCCCAACGGCGAGGTCTTCCGCCAGCAGAATGTCGTTTTGGTCGCGGGGGAGAAGTATCGTTTTGGAGCGTATATCCGCACGAAGGGATTGGATACGCCAACATCGTCCATTAGAGTGTGGAACCGAGGCTGGACGCAAGAACTCATCTCCAAAGACCAGGTCCCTAGAGACACCGATGGCAAGTGGGTGAAGGTCGAAGGCGAGGGTGTTCTTCCAAAGTCACCCAATGGCGTCTATACCTATGGACTCTATGCGAAGACCCCGAAAGGCACGATTGACATCGCATGTCCATACCTGATTCCGCTGTCTGAGAAGGCGCTTGCTGGTTCCAAAGTCCTTGGGCAGGCGGCTATCGACCTAAGCCGCATCATTCCTGTCTATCCGTTGCTGATGAAAATTGATGTAACGGATCCGCAGATGTCGTTCTACATCCCCGGCCTGACCAATGAGAAGTACGGTTCATGCGAATTTGGCGTGCAGACAAAAATGGCGGGCGAGACGGATTTCTCCCCATGGGGAATCTTCGACCTTGATGCAAGCAGACTCGTCAAAACAAATCTTGGAAAGCTTCCATTGGGAGAAGGAACCATGCGAGTCGCGCTGTTCGAGCGTGACAGTCGTAAGGTGGTTTTACAGAACGAATATCAGATTCGCGTCATCAATGTTCCGCCGAAGGCCAACTTGAAGCGCCTGAACAACATGGTCAGCGAAATCCTCGTCAAGGACTTAAAGAACGGCGAGATCACTTTCGACAATCCGCGTGAAGGCTGGGTGTTCATTGGTTTTGACAAACCGTACCGCAATACCACGGCCAAACTCGACGGAGCCGAAGAACCAGTTGTCTTCTTCCGCGAGGGGGAATTCTCCGATACGATGAGGCTGCTCCCGCTTGGCAAGCACACGCTCAAAATTGAAAACGCGCCTGCGGAAGGCGGTCAGTTGATTATCCGTGCAGTCGCGCAAATCATGCTGTATCCGTTGATCATTGCGGAGAAAACCGATTTCAACAATTTCCGCTATGACATGAACTTCTTCAAGAAGCACCTGCTTCATTCCGTCAATCTGTTTGACACGGAATCATGGTTGCCCAAAATCGAGTTTGCGCTGAATATCGACAAGGAAATAGCGTCTCGCGGCATGAAAATCGTTGGGAGCCGCGGACTGTTCCGTTCTGAGAATGAAACGCAGGTTGACAAGATGGTCAGCGCAATTCGTGGCAATCCGTCGCTGAACCGCAACTGGGGGCTGACCATAGACGAATTATCCGTTGGAGCCAATCCTGTAACAATTATTGCAACTTGTGATGCATTGTGGCAGATGACCGACATGGAGAAGCGTGTCTATTTGTGGGTCTGTGGTGTCATGGGGGGCACGTTCTCCAATCCGTTTGTCCATCACAACCTTCTGTCCGCAGGCTCGAATGTGTCGCGAAGTGAAGGCAAAATCTTCCTTGAGACATACGTCGGAAGCAAGCGGACGGAAGAGGAGTTGAACAAATATCTTGAGGCGATTCCACGTCAGATTGAAGTCGCGCGCAAACTGGCTCCTGACGCGGCGGAGCGTTTCATGATGCTCATGAGCGGCTACACGACGCCTGAAGTATGGTGCATTAACAACTATCCTGCAGCAGATATCAAAGTGGTTTTCGACCGTTTCTTCAATATTCTTGCCAATGACCCACGCATGGATGGGCTCTACGGCATGGGATGTTACAGCATTGGCCATACGGACGAGGAGTTGGTGCGTTGGATTGGCAGGCTCATGCGGTACTACTGTGTCGAGGGAAACAAGGAGTCGCTGGCGGCAAAACTTGGCTTCAATTATATTCCTGGCCATCTGAAGGACGGCGATTTCGAAGAAGGTTTCAAGCACTGGAAGGTCGAGCCTGCGGAAGAGGGCTCGCTGGTCCACAAGACCATCGCTGGATACGGCGGCAACGGTATCCAGTGGCGCATCGGGCGCGAACCAAAACTCGGCGACAATGTCGCGCTGTTCACGAAGAGCGCCAAGAAACCGAATCTGCTCTCGCAGACGGCAACAGGTCTCCAACCAGGAAAACTCTATTGCCTCTCCTTCATGTCAGTTGATTACGATGACTTGAGCAAGCCTCAGAACAAGCACCTAGATTTCGTGTTCGATGCAATGATTTCCGATGCGGACATCATTCCCGAAGCGACCTCAATGCGTCTCTGCCCCCAGTCATGGTATGGCTCGGGAGACTACAAACCTGGTACTCCTGAAAAGGCCATTCGACGCATTGTTTTCCGTGCGAAAAAAGATACGGCGACAATCACATTCTCCGACTGGAAGTCTGCAACGGAACCTGGCGGACCTGCGGGCGCGCGCCGAGTTGTCAACTGGATTGGTCTGAAGCCGTATTATCAGGACTAAAAATAGCGGCGGCATCCCGCAAATTCTCCTAAATTAAGCATTATGTGATCTACGGGACAAATGGGACTCATGAGACCTATGGGACAGATGGGAGACCTTGGTATATCTCCATTGTCCCATCTGTCTTGATTGTCCCATTAAAGTCAGGAGTATTAGCATCCCGCCGTCACCAGCACAGTAGCAACGAAACAAACAGGAGTCTTCGATGGACGTCAAGTGGTACGGAATTAATGCGCTGGAGTTCAGGACATCCGATGGCACGGATTTCATGATTGACATGTATGTCAGCAGGAATCGTGAACGACTGAATATTCCTGAAGAGGTTGATAGATATGTCACTTCACGTCCATCCTGGGTGCTGATGACGCACGCGCACTGGGATCATCTCGCGGACATGCCGCAAATAATCGCCAAGACCGATACCATTCTCTATGCTTCGGAGACTGCGTGCAATATCATGCGGGGCATGGGCGTGGCCGAGAAGAACCTCAAGACCGTCCACTATGGCGATATGCTGGATTTTCCAGGCGGAGTTTCTGTTCAAGTCATCGAATCTCGCCACATGGGAGTTGACGGCGAAGCACCTGGATACACAGCACCGCCATCGCATGATAGTCTGAAAACAGCCAGTGGCTGGTTGTGCGGCGAAGTGTTCGCTTTCCTTATTCATGCGGACGGCAAGACTATTTTGAATGCAGGCTCGGCGAATTTCCTTGATTCCCAGTTTAATTACGTGCCCTGTGATTATTTTATCGGCGGCATCAGTCGCTGGAAAGAGGGCTTTCCACAATTGCTCCAGAAGTGCGTGAACTTCAAGACTCTCATTCCGACACATCACGACGAGTTCACAAAGCCTCTCTCAGAGTTCTCGCTACGCAATGATCTTGAACGGTTGTGTGATGTTTTGACGAACCTCCATGCTCGCCAGTTGAAACCGCTGGTATGGACATCACTACCGTGAAAGACAAAACTCGTGATTCCATTGCTAATTATTCAGAACCAACGAATGCACACCAATGCAACGATGGCCTAGATGCGATTTCAGGAAACACGCTGAAACAGCGCGAAATAGGAAAATACGGTTCTTTAGAACCTTTCCTGAAACCGTACGAACTTATCATATTCGTGTTGATTCGTGGTTCTGAACAACTACATGCATTATTTAATATAGCGTCTTGGGTATGAAAAACAAGAGTGGTTGAAATCACCTCAGGCTAAGAGGCACCAAGTCGGCTGAACTCATGAACCGTTTAACGCAATTAATGCCAGCAGGTCGTGATTCATCATTTGTTGATTTTGCCAGAGAGAAGGTCGGAGACAATCTGCACGTCCTCCTCGACGATGTTGTCATTGTCGCCGCGGTTCATGCCAAGATTGACGACATCGCCTGGCTTGATGTTGCGGTAGGCGAAGCCGAGCCCCATGGTCGCGTCGATGCGCCCTGCTGCAAGTACCTTGTAGGCGATGCAGGGCTTGCTGATGCTCTGAATGACTTCAATCGAACGTTGCAGGTCCTCCAGCCAGAAGTGCTCGCCGCCGCCCGCATCGTGGAGACTTCCGCAGTTGAATAACGGAATGACATGAAAATCAACAAGATCCATCTTGTCAACCCAGAGATGCGTCTTTGGACTATGCCCCGCGATGCCGACAGGAATGCCTTGGGCTTTGGCGTGCTCCACCCATGCGTTGACTGTCCGTTCGTCGTTCTCCTTGTACAGTCTGTCCATCATGCCGCCGTGGATGAAAAGCGCTTTGCATCCCGTCTGCACGGCAAAGTCGATGGTGCTTTCCATGTTTGGAAATGCGCCTTTGCCGAGTTGTCCGATCCAGTTCATCGGTCCGCCTTCGGAGATGTACTTTTTTGTTGTCTCAACGACGTGCCTGGTCTCCGTGTTTGTGACAAACGTGTTGATTCCCGCTTTCCATGCTCTTTCCCACGTGATGAGAATCTGCTCTGGAGTATGGAAACTCTTCATGGCAAGGTCTCGGGAAGGATTCTGGTGGCTGAAGCCGCCAAAAGGATTCGCTCCGATAATCAGCCGTGTCATCTCAATGCCGCAAAAATCAACTGTCGGTAGCATATCTTCCTCCTGATTTTACGAAAAAGGTAACTATTCAGAACCCACCCCATGTGAGGCTCTTGGTTGTTTGTTAACTCGACAGTCACGAAATCTCCATTGACTTGCGACTTTCCATATACTATATCCCCCCCCCCGAAATTCAAGCGGAGGAGTGCTATTTTTTGAAATAGTATTTCTCAATCTGCGTTGGAACAAAATATCCTAATACACATTTAGTATTTAGGACACAAATCTGAATGTGCGTTTCATCGAAGATTTTGGCACCAGGATAAACTGGTGTGCCTTCTATGTATGCGCCTCTAACCGTGTCAAAATCTCTATTGCCGTTCTGGAGATTGAGGGCAACAAATAATCTTCTTTCCGACAGTCTGGTCGCAACCATGAAATCCAAATACAATTCTTGGAAAAGATGACAACATTAGATTGGACGAACGTGAATTTTACCTGTTTTTGAGAAAGTAACGCCTATTTCCTTCAAAAAGTGCTGAGCAGAACTTTTGGAGCGATTGATTTTACGCATGGAGCGTGTTACTTCCTCTGCTGTGAGGGAGTGGCTGGCATTTTTCTTTTTGGAGGTAACATCGTCTGTTGAAATTGCCATTTTGAATTTCCTCCATGGGTATTTATGCTTTGAATCTGTTAGAATTTTGTCAACTTACGATAATAAAACACGTTTTTGCCAAAAGGGGGACAAATCAATGCAAAAATCTATTATGTTACCTTCGAGTTTAGGGCGAGTATTTCCAGATGTCGCCTACTGTTGTCCGTAGTTGTGAGAATAGTCAACACTGTTCTGCTATTCGCTTGGAACTGAAAGCATTGGTTAAAAATCCAGAAACGGGTTGCGAAAAGTATTGAATCGGCAACGCGCGGTTATTGGCTCCGTTGCCGAGCCAAAATCAAAGACAAAGACATCCCTGAAGGATGCCTCATAACTGGTTACATGAATTTCCAGCGTGTTTTCTGAAGTCCATGCAGCATCTGCGGCGACCAGCCTTGGAAGATGGTCCGCCAATTGAAGATGCTGATTGCAGACAGGATGCCCGAAACCTGCGCGAAGCGTCTCCAAACCGTGTTTTGAGCGGAATTCCATGACGCATTCGTCGTCTTCGCAACGAAATGAGACGTGTGTGACGCCCGCAGTATTTTTGCCGTCGAAGCACCATTCAGCAGGTTCGTGACGCCGTGATATGTCACCGATGGCAAGCGGCATTTCCAACGAATCAAGCATGGTCTGCAACTCCGCCTGCGCTGCTGGGTTTTCAGGTAGCGGGGTGTCCCAGAGGTTCGGCAGGATGTTATCCCACGCGATATCCAAAATCGACTGCATGTTTCCCATGCCAGCGGTTGTGATGAACACCATGTCTTCTTCGGGAAGGACGACCATGAACTGGCCGCTCGCTCCATCGCCTCTGAAGCCATGTCGGCTGCGCCAGAACTGGTAGCCATAGCCTGTCTTCCAGTCAGGTGCTTCATTCATGGAATTGTCGGCGTGCTTTGCCGTCGCCATATTCAGGTAATCAACGGGTACGATTTGCCTGCCGTTCCAGACACCGTTTTGAAGCATCAATTGACCGACTTTTGCCAAATCCTCAGTCTTGAGATAGAGTCCCCAACCGCCCATATTGACGCCTTTCGGACAGCATTCCCATGGGCCTGGGTTAATGTCCAACGGGATAAACAACCGAGGCAGGAGGTATTCTCTGCAGTTCAGTCCTGTGACCTTGCGGACAACGGCAGCAAGCATGTAGGTACCTGCTGAATTATAGGCGAAATGAGTCCCAGGCTCCCATGTGAATTGTGATGAAATGAATCCCCTTGCCCAGTTGCCGTCAGGGTCGGCAAGACATGCGGGGCGTGCGCAGGAGGCATGTCCGCTCCGCATGGTCAGAAGGTCTTCTAGTGTGACTTTGCGCATGCGCTCGTCAGTCACGCATGATTCATATTCAGGGAAATGCCCGATCAGAGTGTCTTTGACTGACAATTTGCCTTCTGCCTGTGCAAAACCGACCGCCAGTGATGTGAATGATTTGCTCAACGAGAAGAGGATGTGGTTCAGTTCGGGACGGTATGGTTTCCACCAGCCTTCCATGCATACACTTCCATGACGCAGGAGCATGACGCTGTTGAGGCTGTCAAGTGATTTGAGTTCAGTGAGGAATTTGCATAGAACTGCCGATGGGATGCCGACGGATTCGGGAGTCGTTCGATTTAAGTTCGCCATTTGCTTTTTCAGTTGTATGGATGGTTTGGAATTAAAGAAAGAGTGCGCCGATGATGAGTGCCATGCCTGCAAGGGTGCCCCATGTGAGAGTTTCTCCAAAGGCGATGATGCCGACCAGCGTACCGACAACGGGTTCGATGGTAGCGGTAATGGCGGCTGTTGAAGGCGGCAGTAACCGAAGCCCTGCAGTATAGGCGCAATATGGAATTATCGTTGAAACAAGCACAAGACTGGTGAGTGGCAGCCAGGGCGACGCCGTGCGGAGAATGGGCAGGGTGGTTTGCCAGTCCAATAAGAACAATGCTGCCGTTCCCGCAAAAATGAATGCCCAAAATGTGATGGCGATGCTGGAATAGCCACGCTGTTGTGCATATCTGCCGAAAATGCTGTAAAGGGCGTAGCAAAGTCCTGAACCGAGTCCTGTCAACAGCGAGGGAAGCGACAGTCCGCCGCCATCATTGTCCAAAACGCCCGATACGAGTACACAACCAATGATGACAAGAACCAGTGCGATTGCTGTCGTTTTCTTGATTGATTCGCCAAAGCAGAAATGGGATAGAACAGTGACGAATATGGGGGAGGTATATAGCAGGATGACCGCGATTCCGATGCTAGTCCGTTGGATGGTGGCAAAATAGCAGATGTTGAAAAGCGTGACGCTAGCAAGGCCGCATCCTGCCATGCACCACAGGTCTCGAAGGCGTATCTTCATCGCCTTGGGATTGATTGCGGGCACAACTGTCAACAGTGCGAGTCCAGTGAAAGCGGCACGCAATGCCGTGATATCGAATGCACCCAGACCCATGCCGCTGAGTGCCCTGACAGGCAGTCCGATAAGTCCCCAGCAGATGCCAGCGACCAGCACTAAAATCATGCCTTGGCGTTTTTTATTGAAATTGACTGTCATACAAGTCCTTCTGCCTGTTCGGAGAACAGACGTACACTGATTTGTGTCAGGCTGGAAAATGATATATCAATAGGGTGCGCATAGACTTTTATGTGACGGTCCAACCTTCTTGACAGACAAGTCGCTCAAACTCTTCTGGTGCCAAGCCATATACGTTGGAAACAACGACTCCGTCAAGATTTGCCAATCCCATTTTCATGAGGTCGCTATGATGCATCATGGCAGAATCCCGCCATGGTTGTTCTCTTAACAATTGCGAAGCCCTAGAAATACTTTCATCACAATCTGTCTTCGGTGACCACTTGGAAGCCACGACGATGTATATTGCGTTTTGACGGATTTGTTGCACAGAGACATTGAAGTTTTCAACCAGCATCAAAGCACTGTCATATACTTTACGCAAAGCATGAGCCAGTTTTCCAGTTTTAAATTCAACTAAAAAAACGCTGTCATTTTTACAAAACAAGGCATCAGCACTACAAGGTCTTCCATTATAGCCTTTTTCAGGCATTCTATACCATTTGTCTTTTAGAGCGTCCAAATCTACTGCAAGAATCTTCCC